>CAZACH010000072.1:0-9404 GCA_964483275.1 uncultured Sphingomonadaceae bacterium
AGGACCTGCTGGGTCTTGAGCGCCACACCATCAAGGTCGGCGTGATGGACGAGGAGCGGCGCACCTCCGCCAATCTCGCCGCCTGCATCGCGGCGGTGAAGGACCGCATCGTCTTCATCAACACCGGCTTCCTCGACCGGACGGGCGATGAGATGCACACCTCGATGCAGGCCGGGCCGATGATCCGCAAGGGCGACATGAAGGCGGCCGACTGGATCCAGTCCTATGAGGACCGCAACGTCCAGATCGGCCTCGCCTGCGGCCTGTCCGGCAAGGCGCAGATCGGCAAGGGCATGTGGGCGGCGCCCGACCGCATGGCCGACATGCTGGAGCAGAAGATCGGCCATCCGAAGACCGGCGCCAACACCGCCTGGGTGCCCTCCCCCACCGCCGCGACGCTGCACGCCACCCATTATCACGCCGTCGACGTCTTCGCCCGGCAGGCGGAGCGCCGCGCCGAGCCGGTCGCCGCGCTCGACCGCCTGCTGACCATTCCGCTGGCGCAGGGCCACAACTGGTCGCCCGACGAGATCCGGCAGGAACTCGACAACAACGCCCAGGGCATCCTGGGTTATGTCGTGCGCTGGATCGACCAGGGCGTCGGCTGCTCCAAGGTGCCGGACATCCACGATGTCGGCCTGATGGAGGACCGCGCGACGCTGCGCATCTCATCCCAGCACATGGCCAACTGGCTGCTGCACGGCATCTGCACCGCCGAGGAGGCGGGCGCCGCGCTGCGCCGCATGGCGGCCAAGGTCGATGCGCAGAATGCCGGCGACCCGGCCTATCTGCCGATGGCCGGCAATGAGGACGGCAGCATCGCCTTCCAGGCGGCGCGCGCGCTGGTGTTCGAGGGCGTCGCCCAGCCCAACGGCTACACCGAGCCGCTGCTTCACCGCTATCGCGCCGAGGCCAAGCGCCGGGCCGCCTGAGCCGGGGTTCGGGACGGGGCCGCATAGGCACCTCAAGGGCACGGAGTCATGAACATGACTCCGTTCGTCCTGAGCCTGTCGAAGGACGACCGCGCCAGCTTGCGGTCTTGCTCCGGGCCTTGCGGGTGGGAAGGCTTGCGCGGTCGTCCTTCGACAGGCTCAGGACGAACGGAGGTGGGAAGGACGGACTTGGGAAGAGCGGTGCCGGTTCGACCCGCCGTTCAACCCACCCGGCTCAGGTCGCCCTGAACGGATAGGGCGCGACCGGGCGCTGGAACTGGTGTAGCTCCAGCGCCCGCGTCACCGGCGGCAGGGCGCGTTCCGGGCAGGCTTCGCGCTCGCAGATATGGCAGGCCGGCCCGATCGGGATCGCGCGGTCGCCCAGCCCGTCGGCATAGGCGATGGCGGGCGCGTGCTTCGCCTCGCAGCCCAGCACCAGCGTGACGAGGCCGGGCGCGGCGGTGCGTGGCACGGCGCGGGCGAAGCTGGCATAGCGCACGCCGTCCGGCGTTTCGGCCAGCGCCGCGATCGTCTCGCCGGGCAGGCGGAAGGCGCGCGCGACGCCCCAGCGCGGGCAGCCGCCGCCGAAGCGCGCGATCGGCAGCGCCTCCGCCGTGAAGCGCTTCGAGACATTGCCGACCGAATCGATCTTCAGCATGAAGAAGGGCACGCCGCGCGCGCCCTGCCGCTGCAAGGTCGTCAGACGATGCGCCACCTGCTCGAACGAGGCGCCGAAGCGATCGACCAACAGGTCGAAATCGTACCGCTCCTGCGCCGCCGCCGTCCGGAAGCGTTCATAGGGCATGACCAGCGCCGCCGCCGCATAGTTGGCGAAGGCGATGCGGCCGAGCGCGGATGCCTCCTCGTCGGGCGGCGCGGCGCGGCGCAGGGCCTCGGCGATCGGGCGGGCGAGCGCGTTGAGCGCCAGCTGATAGGCGATGCCGAACAGCCGCCCCGCCGCCGGCAAGCGTTCCGACAGCATCAGGCGGCGGCGATGCCCGTCGAAGTGACGCAGGCTGCCCGCCAGCGTCGCCGCCGGCACCACCCGCACGCTGATCCCGAAACGCGCGCCCAGATCGCGGATCATGCCGTCGCGCAGCGCCTCCGGCCCCTCCCCCAGCGACAGCGACAAGGCTTCGGCCTCGCCGTCGATCTCGGGATAATGGTTGCGCCGCTGCTCAAGCTCGGCGCGCAGCCAGTCGAGCGGCGACGCGGTCGGCGGGGTCGCGCCGCCGAGGCTCTCGATCCGGTCGGGCAGGCGCCTGAGGTCGGTCAGCGCGCGATAGAGGCGGGTGACGGCTTCGGCGACGCTCGGATAATTTTCCGCGACCTCCAGAACCTCGTGACGGGGAATGCCGATGTCGCGGACCAGCGCATCGGCGAAAATCTCGTGCAGGTCGCTCGCCGCCGCCTCATTGGCGCCGGCCACGAAATCCCGCATGTCGATGTCATAGGTGCTGGCCAGCCGCAGCAGCATCTGCGCGGTCAGCGGCCGCTGGTTGCGCTCCAGATGGTTGAGATAGCTCGGCGAGACGCCCAGCTCCTCCGCCATCTGCGTCTGGTTGAGGCCAAGCTCGCGGCGCAGCACGCGCAGGCGCGGGCCGAGGTAGAGCTTGCGATCGGCCGGGCTGCTCATCATCCCGCTATGTCATAATATGACTTTATTAACAAGTCACAGCTTGTCCGGCGCTTGCGGCCCCATGACGGTCAGCCGCTCCTCAAGCGGGACTTCCTCGCGCGCCACGACCTTGGCGAGCGGGTCGTCGCCCTTCAGTCCGCTCAGCCGCGCGCCCGACATATAGGCGCCGCGTCCCAGCAACTGCGCGGCGACGGGCAGGGTCATCAGCAGGAAGGCGATCGTCACCCCGGCGCGGAACAGGCCGATGTCCGGGTCGACCAGCGCCGCGCCAAGCACGACGAGCGACGCGCCGAGCGAGCCGGCCTTGGTCGAGGCGTGCATGCGCTGGAACGCATCGGGCAGGCGCGCCACGCCGACCCCCGCCAGGATCAGGAAGACCAGCCCGACCGCCATGGCCGCATAGCCCGCCCACGCCATCATCGCCCCCGCCCCTTGCGCTCGAGAAAGGCCGCGAAGGCCGCCGTCGCCACGAAGTTGATCAGCGCGACGCCGAGGCCGATGTCGAGGAAGACGCCATTGCCCGTCGCCACCGCGGTGGCGGCCGCGATCGCCACCGTGACCGCGGTCAGCATGTCGAACGCCACGAAGCGGTCGGCGATGCCGGGGCCGGCGATCATGCGCCACGCCGCGAGGCAGAGCGGCAGGGTCAGCAGCAGGGTGAACGCCGCCCCCACCCAGCCGCCGTCCAGTGTGCCCATCATCGCTCAAGCTCCAGCAGCCAGGATTCATAGAGGCGCTTGAAACGCGCGATCGCCCGCTCCTCCGACGGCGCATCGAGCAGATGGACATAGAGCCGATGGCGGTCGTCCGAGACGTGCAGGCAGGTCGATCCCGGCGTCAGCGACACGAAATGGGCGAACATCGCCACGCCCAGCCTCGATCGCAGGTCGACCGGCAGCACGACGATGGCCGGCGCCTGCTGCCCGCCCCGTCCCAGCACGATGCGCGCCACCGTCCAGGACGAGGCGACGAGGTCGTACAGGAAGATGCCGCCCAGCATCGCCAGCGCCCGCAGGCGGCGCAAAACCCTCATCGTCCACCTCCCGCGCCAAGCGCCGTCGCGGCAATGCCGGCGACATCCCAGAGATATCCCGGAAACAGCCCGATCGCCACCGTCGCGGCGGACAGCAGGGCGATCGCCACGAACATCGCCGTCGGCACCGGCCGGGCGATGCGGCCGCCGGTGCGCGATTTCCAGAAGGCGTTGGCCCACACCCCGCCCATCGAGACGATGGTGAGATAGCCGACGACCAGCGCCACGATGCCCAGCCACAGCCGCTCATTCTCGAACGCCGCCTGGATCACCGTCAGCTTCGCCCAGAAGCCGGAGAAGGGCGGAATGCCGGACAGCGACAGCATCGGCACGGCGACCATGCCGGCGAGCAGCGGCTGCGAGCGGGAGATGCCGCCCGTCATGCGCAGGTCGAAGCTGCCGTCGGCGCGGGCGATGGCGCCGGCGGCGAAGAACAGGTTGGCCTGCACGATGATCGAATGGACCATGTAGAAGATCGCCGCCTGGACTCCGGCGAAGCTCGCGATCGACAGCCCCATCGCCATATAGCCGACCTGCGCGATGATGTGGAACGACAGCAGGCGGCGCAGGTCGGTCTGCGCCAGCGCGCCCGCCGCGCAGACCAGCATGGTGAGCGCCGCCACCACCGCGAGGATGGTCGGGAAGCCCGGCAGCATCTGGGTCCCGAACAGGGTGACGAGCACCCGCAGGCAGGCATAGAAGCCGACCTTGGTGAGCAGCCCCGCGAACACCGCCGAGGCGACGATCGGCGCGGTATGGTAGGAAGCGGGCAGCCAGAAGAACAGCGGGAACAGCCCGGCCTTCAGCGCGAAGCCGGCCAGCATCAGCGCGCCGCCGGTGACGATCGACAGGCTGAGCGGTTGCTGCGCGAGCACGATGCGCAGGTCGCGCAGGTCGAGCGTGCCGGTTTCCGAAAAGACGAACGCGATGCCGACCAGGATGAAGGTCGCCCCCATCATGCTGAGCGCCGCATAGCGCACCGCACCGTCGAGCTGCGCCTTGCGGCGGTCGAGCGTGATGAGGCCGAGCGCCGTGACCAGCATCAGCTCGAACCAGACATAGAGGTTGAACAGGTCGCCGGTCAGGAACGCGCCGTTGACCGCCGCGAGCAGCGACAGGAACAGCGGGTCGAAGCCGGCACGCCGCCGCCGCGCCGCGACATCGGCGCGCGCATAGATCGCGCCGGCGACGCCGATCAGCGCCGCGACCAGCGCCATCGTCGCGCTCAGCCCGTCGCCGACCAGGCTGATCGCGAAGGGCCGCGCCCAGCCGCCGAAGCCCATCACCAGCACGCCGCCGCCCTTCACCTGAAGGAACAGCATCAGCGCCGCCAGCGCCATCGCGCCGACGCTCAGCTCCATCACCAGCCGCTGGCCGCGCGGACGCCCCCGCAGCATCGCGGCGACGGCGGCGCCGAGCAGCGGCACGAGCACCGGCGCGACCAGGACGACGCCCCTCAACACCTCATTCATCCCGCTTCGCCGCCCGCGCCGGATCGCCGAGATCGGCGGCGCTGTGCATCTTGCCGATATCGAGCGTGCGTTCCGCCCGCCACGCCCGCAGCGTCAGGGTGGCCAGCACCAGCGCCAGCGCGAGGCCGATGACGATCGCCGTCAGCACCAGCGCCTGCGGCGTCGGGTCGGCGCTCTCGCCCAGCCGGGTCGCGCCCTCGCCGATCAGCGGCGGCGCGGCGCTGTCCAGCCCGCCGGACAGGAAAACGATGATATTCACGCCCGTCGCCAGCATCGACATGCCAAGCAGCAGCCGCACCAGGTTGCGCGACAGGATCATATAGACCGAACAGGCGATGATGACGGCGGCCGCCAGCGCATAGACCAGGTTCACCGCTCGGCCCCCCTCTGCAAGCCGAACAGGAAGGTCAGCACGCCGCCCAGCACGACGACATAGACGCCGAGGTCGAACGCCATCGTCGTGCTCAGCTTGAGCGGCAGGCCGAGCACCGCCCCGTCATACCATTTGTGGGTCAGATAGGCCTGCCCGCGCAGCAGAGCCGGCAGGCCGCTCGCCACCGCCAGCGCGATGCCGCAGCCGACCAGCGCGACCGGGTGGAAGCGCAGCGCCAGCCGCGCCCGGTCGATGCCGTGCGCCAGCGCGACCAGCGCGAAGGCCAGCGCCGCGACCAGCCCGCCGATGAAGCCGCCGCCCGGCTGGTCGTGGCCGCGCATCAGGATCCAGACCGACGCGCCGAGCAGCAGCCAGAAGAACAGCCGCGCCGTGAAGCGCAGGACGAAGGCCGGCTCGGTGCGCCGGTCGGCCACCACCTTCTCGAACAGGCGCGGGCCGAGCAGCGACCAGGCCAGCACCGCCGACATGGCGATGACGACGGTTTCGCCCAGCGTGTCGAAGGCGCGGAAATCGACCAGGATGACGTTGACGACGTTGCGGCCCTTGGCGGCAAGCCAGCTCTGCTCGCCGAAGAAACGGCTCACCGTTCCGGCATTGCCGGCGGCGCCCATGTCGACCACCGCGACCAGCACCACCAGCCCGACAAGGCCGGCGAGCGCCATGTCCCAGCCCTTTTCGCGGCCGGTGCGCGTCGACGGCGCGACGAGCGGCACCGCGAGGAGCAGCGCGGTCAGCAGCACGACGATCAGCGCCTCGACCACGAACTGGGTGAGCGCGAGGTCGGGCGCGCCGTTGAACATGAAGCCGAGCGCGACGGAGAAGCCGACCAGCCCGGCCGCGATCATCGCGGCGAGCAGCCCCCGCGCCGACGCCGCCGTGACCGCGCCCGCCATGCCGACCAGCGCGACCACCGCCGGGCCGGGCCGGATCGTGTCCAGCCCCGGCCAGCGCGGCATCACGCCCGCCGCCGCCCAGCTCACCGCCATCAACAGCATGACGGCGGCGCACACCAGCCACAAATAGCTTCGAAGGTCGCCATGCTGCACGGTGCGCGTCAGGCGGACGGTCAGCTCATGCAATTGCGCCTTGGTGCGGTCGTACCAGTTTTCGATCGAGAAGCGGTCGAACCCGCGATTGCCGCGCAGGCGCAGGTGGATGCGCTTCCAGTTCAATACGATCAGCCCGCCGATGATGACGACGACAAGGCTGAGCAGCAGCATCGGCGTCAGGCCGTGCCACAGCGCCACCTCGACCTCGACCGATGAACCATAGACCGCGACCGCCGCCGGCCGCAGCACATTGCTGGTCAGCCAGGCCGGATCGAGGCTGAGGAACAGGCCCGCGAAGGCGAGGACGAGCGGGCCGATGACCAGCCCCGGCGTCTCGCCATGCTCCAGTTCCGTCACCTTGCCGCGGCCGAGGAAGAAGGGGCGCAGGGTGATGACCCCGGCGACGCCGACCATCGCGGCGTTGACCAGCACGGCGATCGCCATCGGCAACAGCTCCGACGTGCTTTCGAGCTGCGCCTGGAACAGGAATTCCTTGGATATGAAGCCGAAGAAGGGGGGCAGGCCGGCCATCGACAGGCTGGCGAGCACCGTCGCCAGCGCCGTCAGCGGCATGAAGCGCACCAGTCCCCCCATGGCGCGCAGGCTGCTGAGGCCGGTGGCGTGAAGTACCGACCCGGCGCAGAAGAACAGCGCGGCCTTGTAGAGCGCGTGGGCGAACAGAAAGCCGACCATCGCGACGCTCGCCGCCGGCCCGGTCAGGCCGATCAGCGTGACGAGGATGCCGAGCGAGGCGATCGTCGAATAGGCGAGCGCGGTCTTGAAGCCTTCCGCCCGCAAGGCCTGAAGTGCCGCGACCAGCATCGTCACGCTGCCGACCGTGACCAGCACCCAGCGGCCGCCCGGCACCGAGGCGATCAGCGGCTCGAACCGGGCGAGCAGATAGATGCCCAGCTTCACCATCGTCGCCGAATGCAGATAGGCGGAGGCCGGCGTCGGTGCCTGCATCGCGTTCGGCAGCCAGAAATGGAACGGGAACTGCGCCGACTTGGTGAAGGCGCCGATCAGGATGCCGGCGAGGATCGGGACGATCATCGGGCTGGCCGCCAGCTCCGCCGTCCGCTCCCTGACCTCGCCCAGCGAATAGGTGCCGAGCGTCTGCCCGATCAGCAGGATCGCCGCCAGCAGCGCCAGCCCGCCGCCGGCCGTGACATAGAGCGACATCAGCGCCGAACGCCGGGCGCGGACGCTGCGCCCGTCGAAGCCGATCAGCAGGAAGGACAGGATGCTGGTCGCCTCCCAGAAGGTCAGCATGACGATCAGGTTGTCGGCCAGCACCGCCCCCAGCATCGCCGTCATGAACAGCAGGATCAGGGTGAAGAAGCGCGCCCGGTCGCGCGACGATTTTTCAGTGAGATAGGCCGCCGAATAGATCAGCACCAATGCCCCGATGCCGGTGATCAGCAGCGACATCAGGAAGGAGAAGCCGTCGAGGCGGAAGGTCAGATAGAGGTCGAGGCGCGGCGCCCAGTTCAGCCCATCGCCCAACACCCAGCCGCGTTCCATCACCGGGGCGGCGGCGATCAGCGTGACGAACAGCCCCGCCGGAATGAGGGACAAGGTCCAGCCGGCCCACCGTCCCGTAAGGCGGGACAGCGGGCCGGCAAAGCAACTTCCGATGAAACCACTCAGAATCAGCCATGGCAGCATCGTCCGCCCGCACCTCTTTCGATCGACGGGCCGCCAGCCCGAAACCCATTCCTCAATGCGGGCTATCGGCGTCGCGGGCAACCTTCTCCGACAGAAAAATCGTCGGCGGCGCGATCGCCGTCAGGCCGGCACCGCCTCCCGCTCCGCGCCGGCGCGTACGCCGAGCATCGCAAGGTCCCGTCCGGTCGGTTGCTGGAACAGGCGCAGGCCGAACTCCGGCAGGATGGCGATCAGGTGATCGAACATGTCCCCCTGGATATCCTCATACTCCGCCCAGGCCGTGGTGCTGGTGAAGCAATAAATCTCGATCGGCAGCCCCTCCGGCCCCGGCGCGAGCTGGCGCACCAGCAACGTCATGTCCTGCGCGATCCGGGGATGGTTGCGGACATAGCTGTTCACATAAGCGCGGAACGTCCCGATATTGGTGATGCGGCGGGCGTTGACCGGCTCCGCCTCCCGGTCCGGCGATGCGCGGTTCCATTCGGCGATTTCCGCCGCCTTGGCGTCGAGATAGGGCCGGATCAGCGCGAAGCGGCGCGCTGCCCGGACCTCGTCCGCGGTCATGAAGCGCACGCTGCCCTGATCGATCATCAGCGCGCGCTTGATCCGCCGCCCGCCCGATTCCGACATGCCGCGCCAGTTGCGGAATGAATCGTCGATCAGCTTGTAGGTCGGGATGGTGGCGATCGTCTTGTCCCAGTTCTGGACCTTCACGGTGTGCAGCGCGATGTCGATGACGTCGCCGTCCGCGCCATATTTCGGCATCTCGATCCAGTCGCCGACGCGGATCATGTCGTTGGAGGTCAGCTGCACGGACGCGACCAGCGACAGGATCGTGTCCTTGAAGATCAACATCAGCACCGCCGCCATCGCGCCGAGGCCGGACAGCAGCAGCACCGGCGACTGGTCGATCAGCACCGCCACCACAAGGATCGCCGCCGCGCAATAGAGCAGCAGCTTGCCGACCTGGACATAGCCCTTGATCGGCCGCCCCGCCGCGTCCGGCCGCCGCATGTAGAGCTGGTTGACGAGATTGAGCGCCGCGCCGAGCGCGAGCGCGATGGTCAGGATCATGAAGGCGGCGCAGAGGCTGCCGATAAACCCGGCGAGCGCCGGCGGCATGTGTGGCACGGCGGCGATGCCGATGCTGATGACCATCGCCGGCACCACGTTCGACAGCCGCCGGGCGATTTCGGTCAGGGCACGGGTTTCGCCCG
>CAZACH010000073.1:0-9235 GCA_964483275.1 uncultured Sphingomonadaceae bacterium
GAATGAAAGGGGACGCTCAGCCGACGATGCCGAGGATGTCGCTTTCCTTCATGATGATGAGGTCTTCGCCGTCGAGCTTCACTTCGGTGCCCGACCATTTGCCGAACAGGATGCGGTCGCCCTTCTTGACATCGGGCTTGATGCGGTCGCCGTCGTCGTCGCGGGCGCCCTCGCCAACGGCGATCACTTCGCCTTCCTGCGGCTTTTCCTTGGCGGTGTCCGGGATGATGATGCCGCCGGCGGTCTTTTCGTCGGCTTCGATCCGGCGCACGAGCACGCGGTCGTGCAGGGGGGTGAACTTCACCATGTCAGTCCCTCTATTCACTGGTTGAAACTGGCCCGCCGCGGCGAAGCGCCGCGGCGGCTATTGGCACTCACCACTGGCGAGTGCCAATCGAACGAACAGATAGGGAGGGCGAGAACGGCGGTCAAGGCGCGCGCCGGCGAAATTTCCGCGCGCCGCGCCGCCCCTCAGAACAGGCGGGTCAGATAATAGAAGAAGGCGCCGGCCAACGCCGCCGACGGGATGGTGATGAACCAGGCGAAGACGACGTTCCGGGCCACACCCCAGCGCACGGCCGAGGCGCGCCGCGCCGTTCCGGCGCCGATGATGGCGCCGGTGATGGTGTGGGTGGTCGACACCGGAATGCCCATGAGCGAGGCCACGAACAGCACCACCGAACCGCCGGCCGAGGCGCTGAAGCCCTGGAACTGCGACAATTTGGTGATCCTGGTGCCCATGGTCTCGATGATCTTCCAGCCGCCGGACAGCGTGCCGAGCGCAATGGCCACATAGCAGGCGATCGCCACCCAGTGCGGCACATGGAACTCGCCCTCCATATGGCCGGTCGAATAGAGCAGCACGGCGATGATGCCCATGGTCTTCTGGGCGTCGTTCAGGCCGTGGCTGAGCGAATAGCCGGCCGACGACAGCAGATGCAGATAGCGAAAGCCCTGTTCCGCCCTTCTGGCGGTGGCGCGCCGCAACAGCCAGCTCGAAAGCAGCATGATCGCCATGGTGAGAATCATGCCGAGAAGCGGCGAGGCGATGATGGCGACGAGCGTCTTGTTGAGACCCGGCCATTCGATGCTGGAAAAGCCGGCGTGGGCGACGCCGGCGCCGACGAGGCCGCCGATGAGGGCGTGGCTGCTCGACGACGGAATCCCCTTCAGCCCGGTGAGGATGTTCCAGGCCATGGCGCCGCCGAGGGCGCCGAAGATCACCGCCGGCGTCACCAGATCCTTGTCGACGAGACCGGCGCCGATGGTTTCCGCCACCCGGTGCAGTTGCGGGAAGGCGATGGAGAGGAAATAGGCGGCGAAGTTGAAGAAGGCGGCGAACAACACCGCCGCCACCGGGCCGAGCAGGCGCGTCGCCACCACCGTCGCAATGGAATTGGCGGCGTCGTGCAGGCCGTTCAGATAGTCGAACAGCAGGGCGACGATCACCAGGCCGACCAGCAGCGGCATCGCGAGTTCGTGCATGGAGCGGCTTCCCTGTCCGGCCTTCAGGCGTGATCGACGACGATGCCGCTGATGCCCTTGGCAACGCTTTCGAAGGCATCCACCACCTGTTCCAGCTTCTTGTAGACCTGGCTGACGGCGATGTAGCGGCGAATGTCGCCGTTCGACATGCTGTTGAACAGCTTTTTCAGCGCTTCGCGGTGCAGATCGTCGGTGAAGCCTTCGAGGCGGATGATGCGCTCGGTCAGTTCGTTCAGCCGCGCGGCGTTGCGGGCGACATCGCGCAACAGCGGCATGGCCTCGATCACCAGCCGTGCGCAGTCGACGATGATCCCGGCCATGTCGCGCATTTCCTGATCGAAGGCCCGCATGTCGTAAAGCTCGATCGCGCCCGCCGCTCCCTGCATCTCGTCGATGGAGTCGTCCATCGCGGTGATGAGACCGATGATGGCGCTGCGGTCGAAGGGGGTGAGAAAGGTCTGGCGGACCAGGCTCAAGGTCGTTCGCGTGATTTCATCGGCGTCGTTTTCCCGCTCGCTGACCTCGCGGATATGGTCGTCGCGATGCTCGGGGTCGTGCAGCAGCCGGGTCAGCGCGTCGGCGCCGGACTGGATGGTGGCGGCATGGGCCTCGAACAGTTCGAAGAAATTGCCGGTCTTCGGCAGCAGGCGCTGGAACCATGCAAACATGTCGCTGAACCTCGTTTTTTCGGCCAGTATTTCAAGAAGGCTTACCCGTTCGGCCGCCAGCCGGAACTGCGAGGCGCCGAAGCTTTGCATCAGGTCGCGCAGATCCTGCTCGTCGACCATGGCCGCGGCGTCGGTCAGGCTCACCCAGCGGCGGCGGCGCTCGGCCTCTTCTTTCCAGTGGGCCAGCTCCTCGCCGACGGCAAGCGGGAACACCTGCACATCGGCCATCAGCGACGCGCCATTCGCCCGGTGCTTGCGATAGCGATAACTGCCGAGCGGAATGGGGCAGACGATCCCCAGCACGCCCGCTTCCTCCTCGGCTTCCCGGGCGGCGGCGCGATGCAGGTCCATGCCGGCTGGCACATTGCCCTTCGGAATCACCCAGCGCCCGCTGTTCCGCGATGTCACCAGCAGGATGTGAATCGGCGAATCGGCGGCATCGCTTTCCGTCCGATAGGGAAGTGCTGCAACCTGGCGTATGGCGATCATCCTCCGCGCGCTGTTCGCGATGACAGCAGGCCCTTACTCTTTGGCGGCCAATTCCGGCAAGCCGGAACGGCCGGCGCCGAAAAGGCCCCGCGACGATTTGCACCAGCGCAAACTTCTGGAAGCGCGGGCCGGGAACGGCTAGGCTCGGCGACCGTGAGCGAGCATCTGGAAGCGACCCCGGCCCTCCTTGCCGCGACCGACCTGTTCGCCGGCCTGCCGCCGGCCGCGCTGGAGCGGGTGGCAACCAGCGCCCGCGTGCGGAAACTGCGGCATCGCGAACGCGGCTTCAACCAGGGCGACGATCATGTCCGGGTCCATGCGCTGTTCAGCGGCTGGGTGCGCGTTTCGCAAACCGGCAGCGACGGCAACCAGGTGGTGGTGCGCTTCATCGGCCCCGGCACCATCTTCGGTGTGATGGCCCCCTTCACCGACGGCCGCTACCAGACCGACGCCACCGCCGTGCTGGAGGCAGCCGAGGCAAGCTGGAGCGAAGCCGACCTGCTGGGCCTGATGCAGGCATATCCCGGAATCGCCGTCAACATGGTGCGAATCCTCGGCCGCCGCCTGCAAGAGATGCAGGAACGCGCGCGCGAACTGGCGACGCAACGCGCCGACCGCCGTATCGCCCACGCCTTGCTGCGGATTCTGGGGAAAACCGGGCTGCCGGCCGAAAACGGCATCACCATCCCCTTTCCGCTGCGCCGCCGCGACATCGCCGACATGGCCGGAACCACCCTTTACACCGCGAGCCGGATTCTGGCCGGCTGGGAAAGCGCCGCCACGGTCGAAAGCCGGCACCGGCTGCTGACCATCCGCGACCTCCACCGCCTGCGGCGGATGGCCGAACAGGAAGACGAATGAACCGCTTTCCCCACATGGTTGTGCTGGCGCAACCCTCTTTGCCGGCCGATCGGCTATCGCGGCCAGCGGCCGCCGTTCCGGCAAGCGGCGCTACTGCCTGACCACTGGACCTATCGAACATGGACAATCCGAATCCAGCCATCCTTCGCCCCCGACCGAGCATCTTCTGGTCCTATGCCTTCCGGCCCTTCTTTCTGGCGGCCGGCCTGTGGTCGGCTTTTTCCGTGCTGTTGTGGATCGGTCTCTATCTTCGTGGCGCCACCCTCCCGAGCCTGTTCGACGCCATGACCTGGCACATCCATTCCATGCTGTTCGGCTTCGTCTATGCGGCGATCGCCGGCTTCATGCTGACGGCCATCGCCAACTGGACCGGGCGGCCGACCATCCGCGGGCCGCTGCTGATGACGCTGGCCGCGCTCTGGCTGCTGGGCCGCATCGTCAGCCTCGTTTCGGCCGCCCTGCCCTTTGCCGTGGCGGTCGTCGTCGAACTGGCCTTTCCGCTGCTGCTCGCCGCGCTGGCCGCCCGGGAAATCCTGCTGGCGCGCAACTGGCGCAACGCCGTGATGCCGGTGCCGATCCTGCTGCTCGGCGTCGCCGATCTGCTGACGCTGCTGGAAGCCAATGGCGCGCACCAGCTTGGCGGCCTCGGCTGGCGGCTGGCGATGGCCGCCGCGATCGCCCTCATCGGCCTGATCGGCGGCCGCATCATCCCCGCCTTCACCCGCAACTGGCTGATCCGAAGGCGCGGCAACGAACGGCTGCCGGCAAGCGGCGGCAACATCGACAAGGCCGCCCTGGTCTCGCTGCAAGGCGGCCTGCTGCTGTGGGCGCTGTTCCCGGCGGCAAGCGCCGTCGGCCTGCTGCTGCTGCTGGCCGGCGCCCTCAATCTGTGGCGGCTGGCGCGCTGGCGCGGCCTCGACACCTTTGCCGAACCGATGCTGCTGATCCTCCACATCGCCTATCTCTGGGTTGGAATCGGCGCGCTTCTTCTTGGCGGCAGCATCGTCACCAGCGCCGTTCCGATGCCGGCCGCCGTCCACGCGCTGACCGCCGGCGTCATCGGCACCATGATTCTCGCCGTCATGCCGCGGGTGTCGCTTGGCCACACCGGCCGCGCCATCGAGGCCGACGGCATCACCAGCATCAGCTTCGTCTGCCTGGTGCTGGCGACGCCGCTGCGGGTCTGGGCGGGCTTCGGCGTCGCGTTCGCCGCGCCCTTGCTTCAGGCGTCGGCGCTGTTGTGGGCGGCCGCCTTCCTGCTGTTTTCGCTGCGCTATGCGCCGGTGCTGCTGCGGCCGCGCGCCGACGCCTGAGAGTCGGAAAAGCGCCTTCTGGCGCTTTCAGAACTGTTCCATCCCGCTCCCCCGCCCAACCGCCCGGTGCGGCCGTCCCCTGTGGGTGGTTGGGCGCGGGATGGAACAGGCTTCCCCTTCAAACAGGCGCTGAGGGCCGGCCGTTCAGCAACCGGCAAGCGGCCGGGCGGCAGCGTCGAATCATGCGAATCCCGTCAACCGCCGCCCCTGTCGCCCTTGCCGCCCTTGCCCTGCTGCTCACCCTGTCGGCCTGCGCCGGCAGCCGCGAATCGCGCATCGCCTCGGCGCTGACCGACGCCGGGCTTGGGCGCGACCTTGCCCTCTGCATGGCGAAGCCGATCGCCCGCGACCTCGATTCCGGGCAGTTGCGATCGCTGCAACGGCTGGCGCGGCTTTCCAGCGACCGGGTGGAAAAAATGACCGGTCGCCAGATGCTCGACACCTTGCGGGACAGCAATCTCGATCCCGACACCGTGGCCGTCGTCACCCGCGCCAGCCTCGGCTGCTTCCTCCGCGGCTGACGGGGGGCTGATGGGGGAGGCTGACGCGGGCTGAACGAGCCGCCTAATTGCGCTGACGGCGCATGAACGGCGGGATCCGCGTTTCCTCGTCGATCTCGGCTTCCGGCTCGGGGGCGAGCGTTTCCGTCGGTCCCTGCTCTTCCTTCGGCTTCCGCGACAGGTGCATCATGCGCTCGAACAGCGTCAGCCGCCGTTCCGGCGCGGCGACGGGCGACGGCGACGGGCGCGCCGGCGCCCGAGGCGGCGCCGCCACGCGCACCGGCTCTGGAAGCGGCAGTTCCGCCGCCGGCGGCGTCTCCTCGGGCAGCGGCTCGCCCAGTTCCAGGAGATCGGCGTCGCTAAGCCCGGAATCATCGTCGGCCAGTTCCTCCGCCAGCGGGGCAACGACAGCGGCCGGGCGGAGATCCGTCCCGGCTTCTTCGGCCGGCGCCGACTCGGCGGCGGCGCCCGCTTCCGCCGGCGTGACGGCAGGGGTGGCGGCAGGGGCGGCGGCAATCGGCGCCGGCCGGGCGCCGAACACCGACACCGCCGCCGGGCGGCCGGCGGCGGCCGGCAGCGCGCTTGCGGACGACTCGATGCCGGTGGCGACGACGCTGACGCGCATGCGGCCGTTCAGATCGTCGTTGAAGGCCGAGCCGACGATGATGTTCGCTTCGGGGTCGACCATTTCGCGGATATGCTGGGCGGCTTCCTCCACTTCCATCAGCCCGAGGTCGTCGCCGCCGGTGATGTTGATGATGACTGCCTTGGCGCCCCTCAGGCTCACTTCGTCCAGCAGCGGGTTCGAAATGGCCTTTTCGGCCGCCTCGACGGCGCGGCGCTCGCCCTCGGCCTCGCCGGTGCCCATCATCGCCTTGCCCATCTCGCTCATCACCGTGCGAACGTCGGCGAAATCGAGATTAATCAGGCCTGGCAGCACCATCAGGTCGGTGATGCCACGCACGCCATGGTTCAGCACCTGGTCGGCCATGGCAAACGCCTGTTTGAACGTCGTTTGCTGATTGGCGATCAGGAACAGATTCTGGTTGGGGATGATCAGCAGGGTATCGACATGGCGTTGCAGTTCGGCAATGCCATCCTCGGCAGCGCGCATCCGCTTCAGCCCTTCAAAGGCGAACGGTTTGGTGACGACACCCACGGTCAGCACGCCGCGTTCGCGCGCCGCACGGGCGACGACTGGCGCCGCACCCGTGCCCGTGCCCCCGCCCATGCCTGCTGTGATGAAGCACATATGGATGCCTTCGAGCAGTTGGTCGATCTCGCCAATGGCTTCCTCGGCAGCGGCAGCGCCGATTTCCGGGCGCGCACCGGCGCCCAGACCCTGCGTAATTTTCAGGCCAAGCTGGATGCGTGTTTCGGCAGGCGATGCGGCCAGCGCCTGGGCGTCCGTGTTGGCGACGGCAAAGTCGACGCCGGACAGACCATCGGCGATCATATTGGCGACGGCGTTGCCGCCGGCTCCGCCAACACCGATGACGGAAATGCGGGGTTTGAGTTCAACGAGGCTCGGTTTGACGAAATCGAATGACATGGCGGCTTCCTCCGGGATCAGATCTGGCGACGTAACTGCTGGAACAGGCGGGCAAAAGCGGATTTGGGTTCATTGCCGGCACGGGCTCCGCTAACGGCCCGTAACGGCATGCGGGAAAGATCGAGGCGCACGCTGCTGCCGACCAGAATCAGGCCGGCGAGGCTGGCGAACGCCGCCCCGCCTTGCGCTTCGGGGAGGCCGACAAGACCACGCGGCCGGCCAATACGCACATTACGCGACAATACTCCTTGCGCAAAATCGGCGATGCCGGGCAACTCCGCGCCCCCGCCGGTCAACACCACCTGGCGTCCGGCGGCACCGTGGAAGCCGAATTCCCGCAAGGCATCAGAGATTTCCGCGAACAGCATATCCAGCCGCGTGCGGATGACCATGATCAGTTCCGAGCGCGGAATGCGGCGCGGTTCCTGTCCGTCATCCGGGTCCAGCGGCGGCACCTCGATCATTTCATGATTGTCCCGGGGCACGGCGGTGGCCGCGCCATGCAGGGTTTTCAGACGCTCGGCCGCAGCGCGTTGCGTCGCGAAATTGGCGGCGATGTCGGCGGTGATGTCAGCAGCCCCCATCTGGATGGCGACAAGCCCGGCCAGCATGCCGCCGCCATGCACAGATACGGTCGTAATCCCTGCTCCAAGCTCGACGACGGCGACGCCCAGTTCGCGTTCCTCGTCGTTCAGCACGGCAGTCGATGCGGCGACGCCCGATGCGACGATGGATTCGACGTTCAGATGGGCGTTGCGCACCACCAGATCGAGGTTGCGGCACGGCGGCCGCGCCGCCGTCACCACATGGATATCCACCTGCAACCGCTCGGCATGGAAGCCGCGCGGATTGATCACCCCATCCAGGCCATCGATGGTGTAAAGCGTTGGCTCGGCATGCAGCGTCTCTCGGCCCTGCTTGCCAAAACGATCGTCAATGCGCTGCCGCCCGGCGGTCAGCAACGACACCATATCGTCGTTGGACACGCGGTGGCCGGCGATGTCCATCTCTACCGACATCACATCGCTGTCCAGCCCGCCCGCCGACAGGTTCACCAGCACCGATTCAATCTGCACGCCGGCGGCTTTTTCCGCCTGCATCATCGCCGTGCGGATCGCCTGTTCGGTCAGCGCCATATCGGCCACCAGCCCGCGTCGCAGGCCGGTGCAGGCGCGGACGCCCGAACCGATGACGCGCGGGGGATTTTCGCCATCGGTAATGGCGATCAGCGCCGCGACTTTCGACGAGCCGACATCCAGCGCCGCCAGCACCCGGTCTGCCCGCGGGCGCATGAATTGCGAGGGAAGCATTGCCGCCACCATCAGATCGCCACCTCTGCCGCCGGACGCCGCGCACCATTGGCCATGGCCGGGGTACTGGCGGATGCCTCGCCGGATTGCGGCAGGGGAAGCGGTTTCACCTTCGCGCCTGCCTCATCTGTCACGCGCACCACCATCTTGTCCGGTATCCGCAAGTCGAAGCGCAGGAATCCCCGTCCAAGCAAAGGCGTCTGACGATCGAGGGCGGCAAACTCCCGCAAGGCCTCCGCCGCCGCCTTGCCTTCCGGCAGGGACAGTGTTTCACCGCTGGTCATTTGCAGATCCCAGCGGCGCTCGCCGATCCAGATCGCCGCCTCCATCCGCTCGGCAATCTGCGGTTCGTTCACCAGCAATTTCAAGATAGTGGCGGCCTCGCGATTGGCGGTCGCCCCGACGATCAGCGGCAAATTGGCAAAATCCTCCAGCCGGTCCGATGGCAAGGAATCGCCATGCCGGTCAATCAACAGCAATTTACCCTGATTTTGCCAAACGGCAGCAGGTTTTCGCTCGATAATGGTTATTTCGAGACGATCCGGCCAGCGGCGGGCGATGCTGACGTCATGCACCCACGGCAGTTCGCGCAACCGTTCCTGCATCGCGGGCAAATCGAGCAGCAGCATCGAGTCCGATCCGCCGGACAATACCTCGCGGTAGATGGACAGTTTCGGCTGGTTGACCGTGCCTGTTATTGCCACCTGGCGCACGACGAAACCGGCGCGCGACGCCGCCGTCGCCAACGCCATGGTCGTCCTTTCCGGCACCCGCGCCACCAATGCCCAGACACCGGCCGCAACCACCGCCAGCCCGGCAAAGCCGCCGATCAGCAATTTCCAGACGGTTTTCGGCGCAAGCGGCACCTTTACCGGCTTTGGAGCCGGCCGGACCGCCGATTGCGGAATCTGTTTTTTGGGGCGCCGGCTCATGGTCCCGCCGCCCGTTCCAGCAGCAGGCCCACCAACCCGGGGTAATAGATACCCTGCACCTGCGCCTGTTCGGGAACGAGGCTCAGCGGCGTCATGCCCGGCTGCGTATTTACTTCCAGCAGATA
>CAZACH010000074.1:0-9129 GCA_964483275.1 uncultured Sphingomonadaceae bacterium
CACAACACGGGCTTTGACCGACGCGACGCCGGTGCGTCCTGTTCGACATGCAGACCCGTGGGCGCCACGGCAAAAGCGACCTCCAGCCTGTAACGCGCATCGTCCGCTTCCCGATATCCGCGCCGCTCCAGAGCGGCCTGCACGGCCTGGACGGCCTCGGCGCCATGATCGGCCTGGCCCGGTGGCGATTCCCCGACCTGATAGGTCGGGCTGGCAAGACCATGTGCCGCCGGCAAGCTGTCGCCGCTGCGCACGATGGAGGTCGCGCACGCTGAAAGGATGATGCTCCCACCCAAGGCAAACAGGCTTGCAGCACGCAATGCTCGATCCCCCTATCCGTGACGCCAAGCGCTCTCGCCTGCCGCCGCGCGTCTGGCAAGAGGCATCAGAATTTCCCGATCAGGTTCACGAACACGCCGCGTTCATCATAGCTCAGGTCGCCCAGATCGTCCGAATAATTGGTGAAGTTATAGCCGACGCCGATCTTCACATGGTTCCCCATATGCCGGTAGATTCCGGCCAGGGCACCCAGCCGACTGTCCTTGGCTTCGCGGCTCGAAAGCTGCCTGATCTCCGCGAGCACGTCCCATTTGGCGATCACGCGATAGTCGGCGCGCACCGCCCAGAAGGTCGCGTGGCTGCTGAACCAGGGCGCGCCCGCGTCGCGCGAGACGCGCAGCTCGCCGACGCGGTAGGCGACCTTGCCGCCCAGCGCGAGCCGGGGCGTGATCTGGTAAGTCCCGTCGATCGCAACGATATGGCTGCGCTGCGCGAAATCGAGGTTGAGGCCCAGTTGATCGACCTGCGCCGGTGAGGGCTCGTCCGCCAGATAGGTATATTTGGCAAGCAGGTTAAGGCGATCGTCCGAGACGGGCCGATAGGCGGCCGCAGCGACGAGCTCATAATAATTGGCATCGAGGCTGCTATCGCTGCTGGTTCCCCCATCCGACAGGGAGATATTGGCCTTGGCGAACAGGCGCAGGGAATCGGTTGCCTTGTAAGTGACCTGGTTCCGGGTCGCCCACGTCGTGCGGTCGCCATAGTTCAGGCTGCCATCCTCGCGGACTTCGATGGCGGTCGACCAGCGCAGGCGCTCGTCGCCATAATCGGCAGTGCCGCCCATGACCTCGCGCCTGATCCGTCCGCCGAGCGCATCGGCCAGCGATCCCCTTTCGTAACGAAGCCCGAACGTCCAGCCGGGGATGGGATCGAAATCCACCCCATAGGCCTGGGTGAAACCCGTTGGGCCGCTGCCATGTTCATAGCGGCCTTCGGCGAACACGTTGGTGTGATCCCCGAACCGGCGGCGGGCGCCGGTGGTCAGCCGCCCGAGCCGGCCGGTGGTGAAGGCATCCGGATTCTCGGCGGCAAGCGCATAGCCCAGATAGAGCGATCCGCGATCGCCGGTCAGATAATCGGCCTTCGCCTTGGCGCCGGTGCCAAGATCGCCATCGGACACCTCGCCGGTCAAGGTCAGCCGGTCGGTCGGCTGCAACTCGCCCGCAAGACCGATCCGGTCATTCTCGAGCCGGCCGCCGTCGCGTTCCACCGTCTTCTGCCCGAAGATCGAAAGCGCCCACGGCGTGCCGGCGCGACGCGCCTCATCGTCCTGGCTGGACGCGACGGCTTGCGGCGTATGCCGATAGCCCAGGCTCGCCGCCACATCGGTGCGCGTCCCCTGAAAGCCCGGCGCGGCCGGATAGGGGGTGTAGGCGGTTGCCTGCCCCTCCTGCTTGTCGGAACGTACCCCGACGCTGCCGAACACACCATTGGCCTTTTCGTGGGTCACGCCCGCTTCGATCGCACGCCGATCGGTCACCTGGCCATCGGTGAGGTCGGCCTTTGCCTTGAACCGCGTCCCATCCACGATGGCGATGTCGGCGGTGCCGCCGAATTGATCGAGGCCTTCGCCGAAAGTCAGCTCGCCCGGCCCTGAGAACCCGGCTTCGCGACTGCGCCAATAGCCGGTGATCCGGCCATCGCCACGGCCCAGCAGCTCGGCCATGTCGGCGGCCCCCTCCAGCGTATAGGCCTCCGCCTTGCGCGCGACCGTGCTGAGCTGGGTAAAATCATAGCCGCCGGTCGAGGACAGCGACAGGCCATTGCCTGCCCCGTCCGACCGCGCCACTTCGGCTCGCAAATAGGTGCCGGGCTTGTAGCGGAGCATCACATCGGCCCCGAACAGGTCCTGCTTGGCCTGGTCCTCGCCTTGATGATAGCCGGTAACGCCGAGGCGGAGAATGTCGCCGAACCATTGCTGCGCACGCCCGCCAAGCGTCAGCGCGCTCGGGCGCGCGAGAGCCGGAACATATTCATAGGTCGCCACCAGCCAGACCGGATTGCCGGCGAACGAGGCGTCGCGCACGAACATGCTGGTGTCGGCCGTGATCGGCAGCGGCTCGCGCAGGAGCACGCGGCCCTGGATATAGTTCGCCTCATAATCGCGCCCCGGCACGAGTTCGCGCCGGTCGAGCACCAATCCCGAATCCCGGTCCCGAACCTCGGCGAAAAGCCGTTCCGAACCCTGCGCAAGGTCGCGATTGCGGAAATAATAGACCGAGCCGCCGGTGGACGCGAAATCCTCGCGCGCGCCGATCGTGCCGGGATCGGCCGCAAAGCCCGTGATCTCGGACTTACGCTCGCCAAAGCCGGTGGACCCGGCACTCCGCCAGCCGAGATTGCCGCCATAAAGCGCACGCTGGTAACGGATAAGCTCGGTGCCGGTCAGCTGCGTCTGGAAATTGCCCCACATCGCATGGCTGTTCTCGGTTTCCGCCCGCACATAGAAGCGGCCATAGGTCGGCGCATCCTCGACTGTGATCGAATCGTCGCCATAGACCGGATAATGCCGGTCGGGATCGAGCCGGCGCAGGAACGACCGGGAATCCTTCTTCAGGAAGCCATCGAACAGGTCGGAAAGCGGATTTTCGCCGGTGTCGGCCGACGCGGTCAGCTTCCAGCGGTCGGACAGCCTGCCCTTGTAATAGAAGGCGAGGCGGCCATCGATATAGTCGCGGCGCGGATCGGCCTGGTCGACGCCCTGCATCTCGAGCTTCGAGTTGCCGAAGCTGCGATGCCCGGCGGTCAGGTCCGCGATCCCGACGAAGAAATGATCCGATTCCGCCCGGTTGATCGTCCGCCGATAGTCCCGCGCCTCGCCCTGTGGCGGCTCGACGCGGATCGCGACGGCATCGACACCCGCCGGCACGATCTGCTGCGCCACGAAACGTCCGGTGCGGTCAACCGGAACCGGCGTGCCGAACAGGAGGACACGGCTTCCCTGTTCCTCCACCGTGCCGCTGACCGTGACTTCCGTTCCGGAGACGCCGATATTCGCGGTCGTGCGCTGGTTATCGAAAACCGGCCCCTCACGCTGGTCGCGCATGCCGTCGGGGCGGGCGTTCGAGACCTGGAAATCCTGGGGCGCGGTCTCATCGAAGCGGCCCTCGGCGTCATAGGCGCGCAGGACCACGCGAAGCCGCGTGTTGCCGGGCGTATCGGCACGCCAGGATGCCGCTTCTCCGAAGCGGACCGGGATCACCGCAAGCGGCACGCCGGCGACGCTCTGATCGGAACCGAAGATCCGCAGTTCCGAGCGGGTGATGAAGGCCGCATAGTTGGTGAACAGATGGAACTGCATCATCTCGCCCGGCGCGGCGACCGGGGCGGCGGGAACGACGCTCAACGCCGGGCGCGCATCGAGCCCCGAGACCTGCACGTCGAACAACGACTGGGAGAGCGCGACATCGGCCCGGCGCTGCGCGTCGGCCGCGCCTGTCGCCTCGCCCTGCCCGTCGACGGTGACGCGGAACGCGCCATCGGCCGGGCCGCGCTCCAGATTCGGCGCAACGCCCCTGCGATCAACGGTGTCGTCATCGACCAGCGCGCCGCAGGGACGGTCCGCGTCGCCGCAATGAACGGCTGGCCGCATATCCTGCGCAAGCGCGGTTCCCAGCGCCAGTTCGGAGATGCCGAGCGTGAGCACCAGCGCGGTGCGAAGCGCGAGGCGGCTCATTGGACGTCTCCCGTTGCGATGGTGGTTCGCACGGCGATCTCTTCCTCGATGATCAGGCGATATCGGTTCTTCGCCGCGCGCCACCTGTCCTCGACCAGGTCGCGCATCGCGCGGATGCGACGGCCGGCCACTTCACGGTCCTCGCCGGGCGAGACGCCGTAGGCGACCCGCAGCACCGACGGGCTTTCGCTGAGCGTCGCGACGAGCGCGTCGACATTCGGCAGGAAGGCGGCCGCGACCCGGTCACCATCAAAGGCGTCGGCGTTCACGCTGACCCGCACGACCCGGCCCAGCGCCGCGCCGAAGTTCAGCTTGGCGAACTTGCCGCGTGTCAGCCGCACCGTTTCGGGATTGACGGTGGTCATCCGATAGCCGGTCGGCAGCGTGCGGGTGTCGAGCTTCAGGATGAAGTTCGATCCGCGATCCTCGTTCGGGATCATCGGGCAGGTGATGTGATAGCGCCCTTGCGCGTCGGTCGTCACCAGCAGCCCGTTGACGGTCGCCATGCGGACACCCGGCAGGCCCGGCTCGCCGTCATCCTGCGTGCCGTTCATGTTGCGGTCGTCGAAGACCGTGCCGAGGATATCGGTGCAGTCGAAGTCCGGGTCGGGCGTGATCCGCACCGTGGCGTCCGCCAGGTTCGAGACGACGCTGTTCACATAGCTGTTGATCGCGAACGCCTGGTTGACATGCTCTCCCTCGCCGACGCCGGTGCCGACCACCAGGACCAGCTTCACCGTCTTTTCCTCGCCGCCGGCGAAGCTCTGGTTCGGCCAGCTCAACAGGCGCCCGGCCTGCTGCGGCTCGACGGGCACGCCATCGAGGGTCGCGCTGCCTTCGCGGTAGCGGAAGCCCGCCGGCGTCCGGTCCGTGATGGTGATGCCGGTGAGCGCGCCGGCCAGCATGTTCTTTGCCGTGATCGTGTACGGCACGAGGCCGCCACGGCTGGCGTTCACCATCGGCGTCGTCTTGGTGACGACGATCGCGCCTTCCAGCACCGGATCGAGCGGCAGGTTGTTGTTGACGACGGCGGCCGAGGCGCCCGGCGTGAGCGTGAAGCTCAGATAATAGGCGGTCGTCTGGCCGCCGCTGGTGCAGGCCTGGATCGCCGAGGTGGGCGGCGCGCCGCCATAGGTCGAGATCAGCATCGGGTCGGGCGTCGGTCCCACGCCGAGCGGGCCGGTGCACGGCGGGATGATGCTGGACGGCTGGACCGGATTATAGCTGCCATCGGGCGGCGTGACGGCCAGCGTATAGACGCCGGCCGGCGCGCCGGGGTTGAGGAGGAACTGATACATTCCGTCCTCGCCCGTGACCTGCGCGGCATTGGCCGCGCCGCCGAGCAGATGCTGCGCGGGGTCGAAGCCGGCGGGGCCGGTGATGCGCACCGTCGCGCCGGACACGACGACGCGGCGAACCGAATCATACACCACGCCCGAGGGATCGAGCGGCAGCGACTGCTGCGGCACGTCGACGCCCGGCGCGAGGCTGAGGTCGCGCAGCGTCCCGTCATCCGTCCGCGCACCGGCGGGATTGCCCGGCGACGCCACGCCCTGGGTGACGGCGGCGCCCGTTTCGTTCGGACGCGCGCTGCCGAACACGGCGTTGTTCGCCGGGTTGCGGAACAGGACTTGGTAGCCGCCGCCGGGTGCGACGTCGGTGAAGGCATAGCTGCCGTCCGCCGCCGTCGTGGTCGTGGCGATCAGAACGCTGCCGAGCCGCAGTTCGACGATCCAGCCGGAATGGAGCGGTTCGCCGGTGCCGAGCGCGCGATCATGATCGCGGTCGAGCCACACGCGGCCGGACAGCCGGGCGCCGGCGCCCCGCTCGCTGAACAGATAGCCGGTCGCGTCCTGCGCGGCGCCGAGCGCGATGCCGCTGATCGTGTCGCCGGACGCTACGCCGCCGGCAGTGCCGGGCGTGTCCACGCCATCGTCATAGCCGTCGGGCTGGGTTTCGACGATGGTGTAGCTGCCCCCCGGCAGGCCGGTGAAGCGATAGCTGCCGTCGGGACCGGCAATAACCGTCTGGGCGATGGCGTTGCCACGGGCATCGGTGCCCGTCAGCGTCAACGTCACGCCGGGGATCGCCGGCTCGTCCTCGTCGCGCCGACCATTGCCGTTCGTGTCGTTGTAGACCGCGCCTGCGATCGAGCCGACGCGTTCGCCGAAATTGATCGGCGTGACGGGCGCCCCGACACCGACGGTCAGCGTGGCGCGATTGGAGCGATTTTCCGCCGCGTCGCCATAGCCGAGCGGCTGCTGCTCGACGACGACATAGTCGCCTGCTTCGATGTCGGAGAAATCATAGCGGCCATCCGGCCCTGTCGTGACAGCCTGGACGACCGTGCCATCGGGCTTTTGCAGCTCGACCGCGACGCCGGGGATGCCGGGCTCTCCCGGATCCTGCACGCCATTGTCGTTGAGGTCGACATAGACGACGCCCCCTTGTGCCTGGCCGCGCTCGCCGAAGACATAGCCGGTCGCATCGGTGCCGACCGGAAGCGCGATCGCCGAGATCGAGTCATTGGCGACCGTACCGCCCGCCGTCCCGGCGCCGTCCTTGCCATCGCCGAAGCCGACCGGCTGCACCTCGGAGATCGAGTAGGTACCCGAGAGCAGGTCGTCGAAGAGATAGTTGCCGCTCACGTCGGTCGTGAGCGTGCGATCCACCGGCGCGCCGGCGGCATCCGTGCCGGTCAGGCGGATGGTCACGCCCTCCAGCCCGCGCTCCCCCGGCTGATGCAGGCCATCGTCGTTGACGTCGACGAACACCGAACCCGCCAGGCTCGAAACGGTCTCGCCAAAGTCGATCGACTGGCTGGCACCCGCGCTGACGTTGACCGAATGGCTGTCGGGCGTCGATGAGCCATAGCCGGCCGGCTGTGTTTCCTCGACCGTGTAGCTGCCAGCCGGAAGGTTCTCGAAGCGATAGCTGCCGTCCGGTCCGGTGGTGGTCGTGGCGATCACTGTGCCGCCCTGGCGCAGGGTGATGGTCACGCCCGCAATGCCCGGCTCACCGCCACTGTCGACGCCATCGCGTTCGCGGTCCTTGTAGACCCGGCCCGAGATGGTGATCGCCTGCTCGCCGAAGTCGTAGCCCGTGCCGTCGACGCCATTGCCCAGCGTGATGGCGGCGATCCGGTTATCGGCCGGACTGCCGCTGAAACTGGCATTGTTGACGGTGCCCGCCGGCGCGCCCGCGCTTTCGCGGCCATCGGCATAGGCGCTGGGCTGGGTTTCGGTGAGCGTATAGGTGCCCGCCGGCAGATCGTCGAAGCGATAGCCGCCATCGGCGGCCGTGGTCGCCGTGCAGCCGAGCGCGGGACTGAGCGCCGCGCGCTGGACGCAGATGTCCTGCCCGCCCGCTGTCGTGCCCGACAGGGTGACGAGAATGTCGGCCAGCGGCGTTTCGCCGGCCTGGCGAACGCCGTCGCCATTGGCGTCGATATAAACCGAGCCAGCGAGCGACCCGGCACGTTCGCCGAACGCATAGTCGGTCCCGAGTTCACCGGCGCCGAGAAGAATGCCGTTGATGACGTCATCGCCAGCGGTGCCGCGCGTGGCGCCGTTCACCGTGCCCGCGCTGTCCGTGCCGTCGGCATAGGCCGAGAGCGGCGCGCTGGCCTGGGACTGCTCGGTCAGCGTGTAGCCCGCCGGCGAGGAGCCGGGCACATTGGCGAAGATATAGTTGCCGGCCGCGTCGGTGGTCGCCGTGCAGGCGATGAGGACGCAGACGTCCTGGCCGCCCGCGGTCGTACCCGACAGGGTGACGGTGACGCCCGCTATGCCGGTTTCGCCAGCGTCGCGCGAACCATTGCCGTTGCGGTCGAGATAGACATAGCCGCTCAGGCCGCGCCCGGTGGCGCCGAAATCATAATTGCCGGCCGTGGTGCCCGCCGTGATGACGATGCCCGTGACGGAGCGGTTGCCATCGCCCGGCGCCGCTGCGTTCGGCCCGCTGACGCCGCCGGAGGCACCGCCCGCGCTGCCGATATAGGCGCCGCTATGTTCGAGGCCCGGCGGCGGCGTTTGCGTGATCGTATAGGTGCCCGGACGCAGCACGCGGCAGGCCGGATTGCTGTCACCCGCGTTCGGGAAGCTGTAGGCCCCGGACGCATCGGTGGTGATCGAACAATCGACGGCATCGCCGATATCGTTGGTTCCGGTCAGCCGGATGACGGCGCCCGCAAGCCCGCTGGTCTCCCCCGGATCGCGCGTCGCATTGCCGTTCGGATCGAGGAAAACGGTGCCCGACAGCGTCGACGTGGGAATCTCGCCGAAATTGCGGTTGGTCAGGGCCTGTCCGCTCGCGAGCGGGCCGACGGCGATGCCCTCCGGCGCGATCCGCCCGGCGGACCCGGCGATGATATTGCCGGCGCCGTTGGTGTCGAGACCATCCGACAGGCCGTTGGGCTGCACGAGTTGCGTGACCGTGTAGCCGGTGGCGTCCGACGGTGGCAGATCGGCGAACCTGTAATGGCCGTTCGCGTCCACCGTCGTCGTCAGGTTGACGTCGGCGCCCGTATGATCCTTGCCGGTCAGGCGGATGTGCGGCGTCGCCGGGAAATCGGCCGGGCCGACCCCTGTTTCGCCGGCGTCGATGACGCCATTATTGTTGCTGTCCCGCCAGACCGTGCCTTCGATCGAGGCGCCGCCGACCTCCTGGAAGAGATAGCCGGTCGCCGCCGTGGCGGCCGGCAGGACGATATCGGTGATGCTGTTGGTCGCCGCCGTGCTGCCGAATGCGGCATTGTTGACGGTGCCGCCCGCCGTGCCCGCCGTCTCACGGAAGTCGAGCAGGCCGGCCGGCTGGGTCTCGACGATCTGGTAGGTGCCGGCAGGCAGGCGATCGAACAGGAAGTTGCCGTTGGCATCGGTGGTGAGCGTGCGCGGCGCGATCGCATTGCCGAATGCGTCGGTCCCGCTCAGCACCACCGTGACGCCGGCCAGCCCTTCGCCGGCCTGCACGATATTGTCGAGATTGGCGTCGTTGAAGACCGTCCCCGCGACGGAGGATTGCGCAATTTGCACCGTCGCCGTCTTGCTGTTGTTGTCCGGATTGCCGTCCCGCGCGAGTTCCTGGCCGCCGCTGTCGACACCCGGCGCGATCGT
>CAZACH010000075.1:0-9107 GCA_964483275.1 uncultured Sphingomonadaceae bacterium
CCGTGGCGGTGGGCGACCGCGTCGACGGCGGCGGACCGATCGGCCGGATGGACAATCGCAAGGGTGAACTGGCGGTGGAACTGCGCCGCGAGGGCAGCCCTGTCGACCCCCTGCCCCTGATGCTCGGCGGGCGGGGTTAGGCTAGGAGGCTGCTCCAGACTTTGTCCGCATCAAGCGGAAGCGGCGCCAGCCCGCTCCCCCACCCGGCCACCCAACGGCAGTATTCTATGGGTGGCCGGGTGGGGGAGCGGGCTGGTGCCGTCCAAACCGGAAAAACTCTAATCCGCGCGCCGTTCCCAATGGCGCGCCAGCCCCGCGCAGACGATGAGCTGCAACTGGTGGAAGATCATCAGCGGCAGCACGATCGAGCCGGCCATCGCCGCCGGGAACAGCAGGCTCGCCATCGGCACGCCGGTCGCCAGCGACTTCTTGGAGCCGCAGAACATCACGGTGATCTCGTCCGCCCGCGAAAAACCCTGCAGCCGCGAGGCATAGCGGGTCACGGCGAGGATCAGGGCGAGCAGAATGCCGGAGATCCCGATCATGCCGGCGATATCGCCCAGGCTGACCCGGCTCCACAGCCCCTGCACCACCGCCTGCCCGAAGGCGACATAGACCATCAGCAGGATCGAGCCGCGATCGACCATCGACACCAGCCAGCCGTGGCGCGCGATCCAGCCGCCGATCCACGGCCGCGCCAACTGGCCGGCGACGAAGGGCACGAGCAGCAGGAAAACGATCGTGCCCACCCCCTCCATCGAAACGCCGCCCTGACGGGCAAGCAGCAGCCCGGTCAGCAATGGCGTCAGCAGGATGCCGGCGAGGTTGGAGGCGGAGGCGGCAACCACCGCCGCCGCAACATTGCCGCGCGCCATCGCGGTGAAGGCGATCGACGATTGCACGGTGGACGGCAGGCAGCACAGGAACAGCAGCCCGACATAAAGCGACGGATCGAACATCCGCGTCGCCAGCGACCCGAGCGCGAGGCCGAGCAGCGGAAAGACCAGGAAGGTCGCGGCCAGCACGGTGAGGTGCAGGCGCCAATGGGCAATGCCGCCCATCACCGCTTCGCGCGGCAGCTTGGCGCCGTGCAGGAAGAACAGCAACACGATGGCGCCGTGCGCCAGCATCTCGGCGTCCCCGGCGAAACGCCCGCGCGCCGGCAGCAGCGAGGCGACCACCACCACCGCCATCAGCAGGAGCGTGTAGCGATCGAGCAAAATCGGCAGCAGGCGCTTCACCATGGCCGCGCGCCGCGTCCTTCACCGCCCGTCATCATGCCCCGATCCGCCACCATCACGGGTGAGGCCCATAGGCGCCCCGGCCGGATGCGGCAATGCCGAGCGCCGGCGCCCGACCGCCATTTTCGCCCGCTCCTGCCCGGATCCGGCGCTATTCACTCGCGCGACAGGGAAGATGGCCCTATATTGCGCGGATATGCCACCTGAAAGGCCCCGAATGAATCGCCCGATTGCGCGCGCCCTGATCGCCGTTTCCGCGCTTGCCCTGATCCCTGCCGCCACGACGCTCTATGCCGCGCCGGAATCCAGCACGCTCAGCGAGTTCGACCAGCTCGTGAATGTCTTCGAGAAGGTCCGCACCGATTATGTCGATCAGGTCGAGGACAAGAAGCTGCTGGAAGGCGCCATCAACGGCATGCTCGCCAGCCTCGATCCGCACAGCTCCTATCTCGATGCGCGCGATTTCAGCAATCTGCGGACGCAGACGGACGGCAATTATGGCGGCCTCGGCCTCACCGTCACGCAGGAGGACGGCGCGGTCAAGGTGATCGCCCCCACCGACGGCACGCCCGCCGCGCGCGCCGGCATCAAGCCGGGCGACTATATCACCCACCTCGACGGGGTGCTGATCTATGGCGGCACGCTGGAGGAAGCGGTCGACAAGATGCGCGGCGATCCGGGCAGCAAGATCAAGCTGACGCTGGTGCGCGTCGGCCGCGACATGCCGTTCGACGTCACGCTGACCCGCGAGATCATCCAGATCAAGCCGGTGCGGTGGGAACCGAAGGGCAAGATCGGCTACATCAAGGTCAACAGCTTCAACAAGACCACCGGCGAAGGCGTCCGCGAGGCGCTGGCCGACCTCGAGCGCAAGATCGGGCCGGGCATATATGGCTATATCCTCGACCTGCGCTCCAATCCGGGCGGCCTGCTCGACCAGGCGATCGAGGTCTCCGACGCCTTTCTGGAGCGCGGCGAGGTCGTGTCCCAGCGCGGCCGCAACAAGGGCGATATCGAGCGCTATTATGCGCGCGCCGGCGATTTCGCGAAGGGCCGCCCAGTCATCGTGCTGGTCGATTCGGGCAGCGCGTCGGCGGCGGAAATCGTCGCGGGCGCCCTGCAGGACCATCGCCGCGGGCTGGTGATGGGCGAGCGCAGCTTCGGCAAGGGGTCGGTGCAGACGCTGATCCCGCTGTCCGAAACCACCGCGCTGCGCCTGACCACCGCCCGCTATTACACGCCTTCGGGGCGGTCGGTGCAGGAAGGCGGCATCGAGCCGGACCTGCTGATCCCGCAGCTCAGCGACCCGGACTATAAGTCGCGGCCGGTCGTGCGCGAGGCGGACCTGCGCCGCCACCTCATCAACGAGGCGAAGCTGGACGATCGCGCCGTCGAGGAGGATGTGAAGCCCGATCCGCGCTTCAAGGCCACCGCCGAGGAGCTGAAGAAGCAGGGCATCGAGGACTTCCAACTCGATTATGCGATGAAGACCCTGTCGCGGCTGGGCGACACCTCCAAGCTCGCCCAACGCTGAGGCGATGGAGGGGGCGGCCACGTTCGGGAACGAGGGGGAAGCCGCCCGGCGCGGCCGGACGCTGCTCGTCGTGCTGGCGCTCGGCGTCGCATTCATCCTCGTGTCGATGGCCTTCGCCTGGCTGCTGAAGCCGCTGGTCGAGCCGCGCGGCGTCGTGCTGCCGATCAGGCCGGCGACGGTCGCGGCGGCCCGCCCCGCCGCCACGCCTCCCGTTGCCGCTGCCGCTCCACAAGCCGCGCCAGCGCCGGCGTCCGTGCCCGTGCCCGCCGGCCCCTTGCTCGCGGTGCTGGTGACGGACTTCCCCGACCGGGAAGCCGAGGCGCTGGAGATGATGGACCGGGTGCCGGCCAATGTCGCCGTCGCGCTCGCCCCCGATCATCCGGCCCTGCCCGCGCTTGCCGCGCGCGCGCGCCAGCGCGGGCTTGAGATATGGCTCGGCCTGCCGCTCGAACCGAAAAACTACCCGGTCATCAGCCCCGGCCCCAATACGCTGACCCGCGATGCCACGCCGCCTGAAAATCTGCGGCGGCTCCAGCGCGTGCTGGCGCAGGTGCCCCGGCCCGCCGGCCTCTATACGATGATGGGCTCCGCCTTCACCGCCGACGAGGCGGCGATGCAGCCGATCGCCCGCGCCATCGTGACGCGCGGCCTGCCGTTGATCGATTCGCGCGTCGTCGCCGCGACGGTGGCCGGGCGCAGCATCACCGAAGCCGGCGGAAAATCGCTGTCGAACGCGCTGTTCCTCGATGACGAGCCGCGTCGCGACGCCATTCGCGGCAAGCTCGGCCGGCTCAGCCGCATGGCCACCAGGGACGGCAAGGCCGTGACGATCGCCCGCGCCCTGCCGGCAACGATGGACGCGCTGGCGGCATTTGATACGAAGGCGGCGGGGGTTACGATGGTCAATCCGACGATGTTGCTGCGATGACGACTCTGGACAAGGCGAACTGGCTGGCGTTGCTGGCGCCGGCGGCGCTGCTCGGCGGCGCGCTCGGCTTCCAATATATCGGCGGCTATCCGCCCTGCGAGATGTGCCACTGGCAGCGCTGGCCGCATGGGCTGGCGATCGCTCTGGCCGTGCTCGCGCTGTTTTCCGGCGGCCACGCCTCCCGCCGCCCGCTGATCCTGATCGCGATGATCGCGATCGCGATTTCGGGCCTGATCGGCGTCTATCATGCCGGGGTCGAGCAGCAATGGTGGCAGGGCGCGACCGCCTGCACCGCCAAGCCGATCATCGGCGACGCCGATGCGATGCTGGAGCAAATCCTCGCCGCGCCGCTGACCCGCTGCGACGAGATATTGTGGTCGCTGTTCGGCATCTCGATGGCCGGCTGGAACGCGATCCTGTCCCTTGCAAGCGCTGGAGCAATATTGTGGCTGACAACCCGCCGCGCCGCCTGACCGCCGGCACCCGACCGGGCGACCGCGCCGCCGACCGCGCGGCGATGCTGCGCGTCGACCAGGCCGGGGAGTTCGGCGCGGGCCGCATCTATGCCGGGCAGCTCGCGGTGATGGGCGAACGCCACCGCTTCGCCCGCCTGATCCGTGGCATGGCGGCGCAGGAGGAACGGCATCGGCAGGCATTCGACAAGCTCGCCGCCGAGCGCGGCGTGCGCCCGACCCTGTTGACGCCACTCTGGAGCGTGGCGGGCTATGCGCTCGGCGCCGCCACCGCGATGATGGGGCCGCGCGCCGCCATGGCCTGCACGGCGGCCGTCGAAACCGAAATCGACCGGCATTACGCCCAGCAGCTTGAAGCACTGGGCGACAGCGATCCCGAATTGACCGCCCATATCGCCGAGTTTCAGGCCGAGGAGCGCGAACATCGCGACACGGCAATCGCCAACCAGGCGGAAGAAACGCCCGGCTATCCCCTGCTCAGCGCGGCGATCCGCGCCGGGTGCCGGGCGGCGATCGCGCTATCCAAGCGGGTCTAGCGGGGTGCGTTAACCCGGGGCATGCCCTTCCCCCACCCCCGTTCATCCTGAGCCTGTCGAGCCGCAGGCGACCGAAGGTCAACGACGACAGCACCCACTTGGGGGACTTCTGGGGAACATTGCGGGAATGCCTGCGCTGTCGTCCTTCGATAGGCTCAGGACGAACGGAGCATATGCGCTCGCTGCTCCAAAAAAAGGCGGTGCTGGGTTAGCGCACGCCGCTCTGGATCAGAGCCGGCGCCCGTTCAGGCGTCGGCGTCCACCGCATTGCCGACGGGCTGGCCGGCGGGCGACCGGGCGACGCCGACCAGCGCGGGGCGCAGCAGCCGGTCCTTGATCAGATAGCCGGCCTGAAGCTCCTGCACGATGATGCCCGGCTCGACCTCGCCATTCTCGACCTCCATCATCGCCTGATGGCGATTGGGGTCGAGGCGCTGGCCCATCGCCTCGATGCGTTCGATGCCGTGGCGCTGGAAGACGCTGGTCAGCTCCCGCATCGTCATCTCGATGCCGGTCAGCACCGGCTTCAGCGCTTCGCTGGCCGCGGGATTGTCGTGCGGCAGGGCCGTGATCGCACGGCTGAGATTGTCGGCGACGGACAGCATGTCGCGCGCGAAGCTGGTGGCGCCATATTGCGCCGCATCATTCTTCTCCCGCTCCAGCCGGCGGCGCACATTCTCGGTCTCCGCGACGGTACGCAGCAGCCGGTCCTTGAGCGCGGCGATCTCCTCGTCGCGTTCGGCCAGCAGCCGCTCGGCCGGCTCCTGCCCTGCATCGGATGCGGGCTGCCCTTGCTCATTGGTGTCGATGGTGTCGTCGGGCTTTGCGATATCGTCGTTATTTTCTGGAATCATGCCAATAATCTCGTCAGGGCTTGAGCGGTGTAGGCTACCATGGGGATGACGCGCGCATAGTTCAACCGGGTGGGACCGATCACGCCCATCACACCCACGACCTTGCCGTCATTCGCAAAATATGGGGCAGTGATAACGCTGGAGCCGGACAAGGAGAATAGCTTGTTTTCCGCCCCGATGAAAATCTTCATGCCGTCGCCGCTGCGGGCGTTTTCGAGCAGGCGGGTCAGCTCCTGCTTGCTTTCCAGCTCGTCGATAAGCTGGCGCACGCGCTCGATGTCGGCGACCGCCTGATTGTCGAGCAGCTGGGCCTGGCCGCGCACGATCAGCACCGGGCGCTGCGAGCCGTCATGCGACAGCATGGCGACGCCGCGCGCGACGACCTGCTCCACGGCGACGTCGAGCGCCGCGCGTTCGGCCGCGATCTCCGCCGTCATCCGGCGCACCGCCTCGGACAGGGTAAGCCCCGCGAGGCGGGCGCTGATGTAATTGCCCGCCTCGACCAGCGCACTCGGCGGCAGGTCGGGCGGCAGGTCGACGACGCGGTTCTCGACCGTGCCATCGGCGCCGACCAGCACCGCCACCGCCTGCCCGCCGGACAGCGGCGCGAAGGCGACCTGGCGGATGACCGGCTCCCCCTTGGGCACCATGATGATGCTGGCGCAGGCCGACAGCCCCGAAAGCACATGCATGGTGGAGGCGAGCGCATCCTCGACCGGGCCGCGCGGACCGCGCAGCTGCGCGTCGATCACCGCCCGCTCCTCGCTGGTCGGCTCGGCCGCCTGCATGATGCCGTCGACGAACAGGCGCAGGCCGATGTCGGTCGGGATGCGCCCCGCCGAGGTGTGCGGCGCCGCAAGCAGGCCATATTCCTCGAGATCCTGCATGACATTGCGGATCGAGGCCGAGGACAGGCCCAGCCCCGACAGCTTGGAAACGGTGCGCGAGCCGATCGGCGAGCCGGTTTCCAGATAGCTTTCGACGACCTGCCGGAACACTTCGCGCGCACGCCGGGACAATTCAGCCACTGTGGGTTCGCTCATAGGCGCGAATGTAGGGCCTGTATCCGGATTCTCAACATTATCCGCGCATCGGCTTAATCATTCTCCAACCATATCGGATTATCGCGACATGATCGCCGGGTAATGATCGCCATAGCGCCCTCGCAAGGCCGGGCCGTTGCCATGGCGGATTGAGGGAGGTGGCAGGCAATGGTCGACGAACCCGGTCGTCAGGACAGCGACACCGCTTTCCTTTCCGAGGACGCGCCCGCGCACCCGGACCGCCGCCGCAACGCCCGCCACCTGACGATCCTGCGCGTCGGCAAGCTGGCAAGCAGCGAAACCCAGGAACTCTGCCTGATCCGCAACATATCGGCGGGCGGCATCATGGCCCATGTCTATCTGCCGCATCAGGTGGGCGAACGCATCATGGTCGAGCTGAAGGGCGGGCACCGCCTGCCGGCGACCGTCCGCTGGGTCCGACCCGGCCATATCGGCGCGCAGTTCGACACGCCGGTCGACATCGAGGCGGTGCTGGCCGCCGACCCCGCGGAGCCGGGAACCCGGCCGCGCGCGCCCCGGCTCGAGATCATGCGGCGGGCGCGCATCAGCGTCCGCGATACGATGGCCGACGCCGTGGTGCGCGACTTCTCGCAGGGCGGCGCGCGCATCGAGACGGAGGAGGCGATCGCGGCGGGCGAGACCATCTTCATCACCATCGACGGCTTCGACACGAAGCGGGCCATCGTGCGCTGGGCGCGCGGCAATGACCATGGCCTCGAATTCACGCAGACGATCAAGCTCCAGGATTTCATGACGGGCCTGCAAAACGCGCAATAGGGCGGCGTCGCCCGACCTCCCCGACACCCTCGGCAACAGCCGCGCCATCGGCTTGACGGCATCGCCATATGCTGGTTGAGATGAGGCCCGGAGGGCTGCTTGTTGCACAATAGCTTACGGCACACATGCTGAGGGCCTCGCCGCTGTCGAGCGAGACGCTCGCGTCGTTCCTGGAACAAAGCGCGGACTGCGTGACACTGACCAGCCCGGACGGCGCGATCCTGTGGATGAACCCCAACGGTCAGGACGCCATGGAGATCGACGATTTCGGCGCCGTCAGGGGCCGGCAATGGGCCGATCTCTGGCCCACCGAATCGCGTGAAAAGCTGATGTCGGCCTGCATGGCGGCGCGGGACGGCGAAACGGTCCGCCTCGACGCCTTCTGTCCCACGGCCAAGGGACGCCCGCGCTGGTGGCATCTCACCATTTCCGCGGTCGAGGATGTGGAGGGCCATCCCGCCGGCCTGCTCGCCATATCGCGCGACATCTCCGAATCGGAAGGCGCCCGCAGGTCGCTGGAGGTCGCGACGGCGGAGATGCGGCACCGGCTGAAGAACACCTATGCCATGATCGGCAGCCTGCTGATCGGCTTCGCGCGCGGCACGCCGGCGCTGGAAAGCTTCGCCCGCGACATGTCGGAACGGCTGATCGCGCTCAGCGCCGCGCAGACGCTGTTCTCGACGCAGGACGCCCCCTGCGAGATCGCCCGCCTGATCCCGGCGCTCGTCGATCCTTTTGCCGGCACCATGTGCCCGGTCACCATCGGCGCGCTGCCCGATACGCTGGTGTCGCGCGGACAGGCCGACGCGATCGCGCTCGTGCTTGGCGAGCTGGCGGTCAATTCGGCCAAGCATGGCGCGCTGGCGGGCGGCGGCGCCATCCACGCCACCGCTTGCGAGAAGGCGCGGTGGCTGGAGATCGTCTGGGAGGAAAGCGTGGACGGGCGCGTGGTCGCGCGGGAACGCGGGGGCGGCCAGGGCCTGCGGCTGATCGAACGGATCGTGCAGGCCCGCCAGGGCGTTCTGGAGATCGACTGGCGGACGCACGGTCTCACCGTGACCGTGCGCTTCCCCCTGCCCTGATCGGCGAAGCGCCCGGCCCGCGCGCGGCGGACCGGGCCTTCACTTCACCTCACCTCAGCCGTGGCTGGCCAGCGCCGCCAGCAGCAGCAGCGCGACGATGTTGGTGATCTTGATCATCGGGTTGACGGCCGGGCCGGCGGTGTCCTTGTAGGGATCGCCGACCGTATCGCCGGTGACGGCCGCCTTGTGGGCCTCGCTGCCCTTGCCGCCGTGATTGCCGTCCTCGATGAACTTCTTGGCATTGTCCCACGCGCCGCCGCCCGAGGTCATCGACAGGGCGACGAACAGGCCGGAGACGATGACGCCGAGCAGCAGGGCGCCCAATGCCGCGAAGCCGTTGGCCTGGCCGCCGACGGCGGTGATCAGGAAATAGACGACGATCGGCGCCAGCACCGGCAGCAGGCTGGGGATGATCATCTCACGGATCGCCGCGCCGGTGACGAGACCGACGGTGCGCCCGTAATTGGGGCGGCTGGTGCCGTCCATGATGCCCGGATTGTCGCGGAACTGGGCGCGGACCTCCTCGACCACCGATCCGGCGGCCCGCCCCACGGCGGTCATGCCCATCGCGCCGAACAGATAGGGCAGCAGCGCGCCGAGCAGCAGGCCGACGATGAC
>CAZACH010000076.1:0-9045 GCA_964483275.1 uncultured Sphingomonadaceae bacterium
CCTAAAGCCAGCCGTCCAGCCAGTGGATGGCGACGCCGACGAGGCCGCCGACCAGCGTGCCGTTGATGCGGATATATTGCAGGTCGCGGCCGACAGAGGCTTCCAGCTTGTTCGTCACGGTGCGCGCGTCCCAGCCGCGCACGGTGTCGGAGACCAGCCGGACGATACCGTCGCCATAATCGGCGGCGGCGCCGACGGCGACGCGGCGGGCGAAGCTGTTGAGTGCGCCGCGCAGCCGGGGATCGCGATCGAGCGCCAGCCCGACCTCGCGCAACGCCTCGCCGGCGCGGCCGGCCAGCGTGGCATGCGGCTCGCGGGCGGCGCGGATCATCGCCGCGCGCGCCTGCTCCCACAGCCCTTCCAGCCAGACCGCGACCGCCGGATTGTCGATGATCTCGCCCTTCAGCGCGGCGACTTTGGCCTGCAAGGCGGGGTCCTGCCGCAAATCGTCGGCCAGTTTGCGCAGCCCGTCCTGCACGCGCAGGCGGATCGGGTGGGCGGGGTCGGTCGCCATGTCGTCGAACAGCTTGCGCAGCCCGTCGACGATGGTGTCCGCCAGCCTGTCGTCAAGCCCGGCGAGGCGGAGAATCCAGCCGGCGCGCTGGTGCACCATGTCGCGCACCAGATGCTCGTTGGCGTCCAGCATGCGCGCCGCCCAGCGGATCAGCCCGTCGAGCAGCGGGATGTGCCGGTCGGCGTCGATCATCGCCGACAGCGTCTGCCCCATCGGCGTCGCGACCTCGAGCGCGCGCAGCCGGGACGACACGGCATTGCGGACCATGCCGCCCAGCACCTCCCCGTCCAGCGCCTCCAGCAGGTCGGCGAACAGACGCGAGGCGCTGCGCTGCACGCGCCCGCCGGCGACTGGCGGCGCGGCCAGCCAGCGGCCGAGCGCGCCGGCCATGTCGATATCCTCCAGCCGCCTGGCGACGACGCGCGGGGTCAGGAAGTTGGAACGCAGGAAGCCCGCCAGCGCATCGCCGATGCGGTCCTTGTTGCGCGGGATGATCGCGGTGTGCGGGATCGGCAGGCCCAGCGGATGGCGGAACAGCGCGGTGACGGCGAACCAGTCGGCCAGGCCGCCGACCATCGCCGCCTCGGCAAAGGCGCGGACATAGCCCCAGGCGGGGTGGACATGCGCGAAGCGGCCGGCGGTGATGAAGGTCGCGGCCATCAGCAGCAGCAGGCCGCCGGCGATGATCTTCATGCCGCGCGCGCCACCCTGCGCCGGGTTGAAGCGATCAAGGCCGAGTTTCACCATTCCGCCCGGTCAACCGTTCGTTCCGCCTCCGGTTCCACCTGTGCCTATTCGGCCGGCGCGGGGCGTTCGGCGCCGGGGTGGCCGCTATGGTGGATCAGGGGGCTGAGCCGCTTGCCCAGCCAGCGTTCGAGGTCGATCGCCAGGCTGAAGCTCGCCGGCACGATCACCAGCGTCAGCAGGGTGGACAGCAGCAGCCCGCCGATCACCGTGATGCCCATCGGCGCGCGCCAGCTTCCGTCCCCGGACAGCGACAGCGCGATCGGCAGCATACCCGCCACCATCGCGACGGTGGTCATCACGATCGGCTGGGCGCGCTTGTGGCCGGCATCGACGATGGCCGCCATCTCCTCGACCCCCTTGTTGATCTCCTCGATCGCGAAGTCGATGAGCAGGATGGAGTTTTTCGCGACGATGCCGAGCAGCATGAGCAGGCCGATCAGCACCGGGATCGACACGGCATTGCCGGTCAGGTGCAGCGCCACCGCGCTGCCGAACGGGGCAAGCAGCAGCGACGCCATGTTGACGAAGGGTGGCAGCACGCGCTTGTAGAGCAGCACCAGCACGGCGAACACCAGCATCACGCCCGAAACCACGGCGATGACGAAGTTGGTGAGCATTTCCGCCTGCCACTTGCTGTCGCCGAACGGCACCACCTGCACTCCGGCGGGCAGATCGTGGAACGCTGGCAGGGCGTTGATTTTCGGCATCACGTCGCCGGTGACGAGGCCGGGCGCGAGGTCGGCGCCGATCATCAGGCGGCGGCTCTGGTTATAGCGGTCGATCTGCGACGGGCCGGAGCCGAGGCCGATCTCCGCGACGACGCGCAACGGCACGGAGCCGCCGCTGGCTGTCGGCACCGGCAGGTTCTGGATGACCGACAGGTCCTTGCGCGCCTCCTCGCGGATCGCCACCCGGATCGGGATCTGGCGGTCGGCGAGCGAGAATTTGGCGACATTCTGGTCGATGTCGCCCAGCGTCGCGATGCGGATCGTCTCGCTGAGCGCCGCGGTGGTGACGCCCATGTCGGCGGCGAGATCGAAGCGCGGCTTGATCGTCAGCTCGGGCCGGGGCAGCTCGCCGTCGATCCGCACGCCGCGCAGCTCGGGCAGGCGGCGCATCTGTTCGACGGCGGCCAGCCCGCCCTGCTTCAGCGCGACGGGATCGTCGCTGGTCAGCACCATGGTGATGTCGCGGCCGCTGCTGCTGGTCTGCGACCGGAAGCTGATGCGGGCGTCGGCGATCCGCTGGAGCGCGGGCGTCATCGCCCGCTCGAAGGCGGTGCTGGTGCGGTCGCGATCGGGATCGAGCGTCAGATAGATGTCCGCCTTGCCGACCTGCACATCCTCGAACGCCGCCGTCACCTCGGGGGCCTGACGGACTGCCTTGACCACCTTGTCGACCACCGCGCCGGTCTGCTCCAGCGTCGATCCGGGCACCATCTCGATCTGGATCTGGCTGTAATTGGTGTTGATCGCCGGCTGGAAGCTGAACGGCAGCGTCGCGAAGGCGACGACCGTCAGCACCAGCACCAGCAATCCGGCGCCCAGCGTCTTCCAGCGATGATCGAGCGACCAGCGCAGCAGCGCGATGTAACGGTCCATCACCCAGCTGTCGCCGTGCGCGCGCGTGCCGTGCGGGCGCAGCAGATAGGCGGCGGCGAGCGGCGTGATCAGGCGCGCGACGGCCAGGCTGAACAGCACCGCCGCGACGACGGTGAGGCCGAAATTCTTGAAGAACTGCCCGCTGATCCCCGGCATCAGGCCGACCGGCAGGAACACCGCGACGATCGCCATGCTGGTCGCGACCACGGCGAGGCCGATCTCGTCGGCGGCGTCGATCGAGGCCTGATAGACGGATTTGCCCATGCGCATGTGGCGCACGATATTCTCGATCTCGACGATGGCGTCGTCGACCAGCACCCCGGCCACGAGGCTGAGGCCCAGCAGGCTGAGGCCGTTGAGCGTGAAGCCCATCATGTCCATCGCCCAGAAGGTGGGAATCGCCGACAGCGGGATCGCGACCGCCGAGATCAGGGTCGCCCGCCAGTCGCGCAGGAACAGGAAGACCACCAGAACGGCCAGCACCGCGCCCTCGACCATGGCGCTCATCGCCGAATGATATTGCTCCCGCACATAGTCGATGGTGGTGAAAAGCTGGGTGAAATGGATCTTGGGGTTTTCCTTGCGGATCTGCTCCAGGACCTTTTCGCTTTCCTCATAGACGGTGAGGTCGGACGCGCCCTTGGCCTTCATGATGCTGAAGCTCAGCACCTGCCGGCCGTTCATGCGGGCGAAATTGCGCTGCTCGGCATAGAGGTCGCGGACTTCGGCGATGTCGGACAGCCGCACCGTGCGCCCGCCGCCGACCGTGATCTGCTGCGCGCCGAGGTCGATGGCGCTCTGGGCGTTGCCGAGGATGCGCACCGACTGTTCCGAGCCGGCGATCTCCGCCCGGCCGCCCGTTGCGTTGAGGTTGGTCTGGCGCAGCTGGGCGTTGACCTGCGCCGCGGTGATGCCCTGCGCCTGCATCTTGACCGGGTCCAGGATCACCCGGATTTCGCGGCTGACCCCGCCGCCGCGCGACACCTGTGCCATGCCGGGGATGGCGAGCAGGCGCTTGGCGATGGTGTTGTCGACGTACCAGCTCAGCTCCTCCAGCGTCATGTCGACGGCTTCGACCGAATAATAGGCGAGCGGCTGGCCGACGATGTCGACGCGCGTCACCTGCGGCTCCAAAATCCCCTCGGGCAGCTCGTTGCGGATCTGGTCGAGCGCGTTGCGGGTGTCGTTGACCGCGCGGTCGACCGGCGTGCCGATGTTGAACTGGACGAAGGTGACCGATGAGCCTTCGGTGACGGTGGAGATGATCTCGTCGACGCCGCTGATGCCGCGCACCGCCGCCTCGACCCGCTGCGTGACCTGGGTTTCCAGCTCGGTGGGCGCGGCGCCGGGCTGGGTGATCGTGACCTGCGCCGCCGGGAAGCTGACGTCCGGATTGTCGTTGACGTCCATCCGCATGAAGCTGACGATGCCGGCCAGCAGCAGCGCCGCGAACAGCACCAGCGGCGGCACCGGGTTGCGGATCGCCCAGGCGGATATGTTGCGCATTATGGTTGCCGGCGCTGCGGGGTCGCGCGCTCGGGCACCACCGTCTCGCCCGGATTGAGGAACGCCGCCGCCGACAGCACGACCTGTTCGCGCCCGGTCAGGCCCGATGAAACGGCGATTCCGCTGGACGAGACATTGGCGACCTTCAGGTCGCGGCGGGCGATCTTGTTGTCTTCGCCGACGATATAGACATAGCTGCCCTTCTCGTCGTTCTGGACGGCGGATTCGGGCAGGAGCGGCGCGTCGATGGTGCCGGCGACGATCTCCGCCGTGGCGAAGCCGCCCGCCCGGATCGCGCGGTCGGCGGGCAGGCGGATGCGCACCGCGCCCTGCCGGGTCTGCTCGTCGATCAGGGGTGAGATCAGCCACACGCTGCCGACCACCGCCGTGTCGCTGCCGACCGGGGTGACGTTGGCGGGCAGCCCCACCTTGAGGCGGTTGAGGTCCTGTTCGGGCAGGCGCGCGCGCAATTCGACGACGCCGCCCTCGGCGATGCGGAACAGGGCGGGGCTTGCCGGACTCACCACCTGTCCGGCCTCGACGCTGCGCTCAAGCACCAGCCCGGCGGCCGGCGCGCGGATATCGAGGCGGCGGATGCGGGCCTGCATTTCGGCGAGCTGTGCCTCGGCCACGCCGACGCGCGCCCGCGCCGCGTCGCGGGTGGCGGTGCGGCGGTCGATATCGGCCTTGGAGATGAAGCCCCGCGCCACCAGCGCCGAGGCGCGGTCGAGTTCCGACTGGGCCAGTTCCGAATCGGCGCGCGCCGCCCGCACCTGCGCGGCGAGCTGGCTGGCCTGCTGGCTTTCGACGCTGCGGTCGATGCGCGCCAGCACCTGGCCGGCGGCGACACGGTCGCCGGCATCGACCAGCACGGCGGCGATCTTGCCGCCCTCCCCCGCGACGCCGACCGGCATGTCGCGCAGCGCCGCGAGGTTGCCGGTGGCGCTGATCGTCGCGGAAACCTGCGTGCGGCCGGGGACGATCACGGTGACGCGCGGCACGTCGCCGCCGCCGGTCGTGGGCGGCGCCTCGCCGCCGCGCAGAAGCGCAAGAGCGAGAAGCAGGAGGATGACGGCCCCGACGGCGAGGATGATGAGGCCCCGGCGGCCCCGGAATATTGCCGGCACGCGCGATCCGTCGGTGGAAGCCGTGTGGTTTCCGAATTCCTGATGTATGTTCATCGTCGGCACCGCGCGGTTAGCGCGTGGGCCTATCCGAAACGCCATTCTCCCGCAAGCCGCGCGGTGCAATGGCTATTGCAACGGCGTTGGGAATGGAGAACCATACCGCATCCATAACAACAGGAGGAGGTTGCAGGTGGGTTTCATCGCGTGGATATTCTTTGGCCTGGTCGTCGGCGCCATCGCCAAGCTCGTCATGCCCGGCAAGGACCCCGGCGGGATCATCGTCACCATATTGCTCGGCATCGCCGGCGCCCTGCTCGCCGGCTATGTCGGCCGCCTGCTCCAGCTCTATCAGCAGGATGAGCCGGCGGGATGGATCGCCGCGATCCTGGGTGCGGTGGCGATCCTGGCGCTTTATCGCGTCATCATCCGCACGCGCCGCATATCGTGACCGTCCCGTTCATCGCCGGGACGGCTTTCCCGTCCTAGCATCCGTGTCCCATCCCCTTTCGTGGAGGAGACCCCATTTGCGTATTGTCCCCCTGGCCGCCGTCGCGGCCCTGTCGATGGCGTCGGGTATCGCCCAGGCCCAGGTCATGACCCCCCAGCCGGTGATCAGCGGAACCCGCCTCGATGTCGTGGCAGAGGGCGAGGTGCGGCGCAAGCCGGACATTGCGGAGATCAGCGCGGGCGTGACCACCCAGTCCGCCACCGCCGGGGAGGCGATGCGCGAGAACAGCCAGCGCATGGCCGCCGTGGTCGCGGCGTTGAAGAAGGCCGGCGTCGCCGAGCGCGACATCCAGACCGCGTCGATCAACCTCAGCCCGCAATATCGCTATGCCGACAACCAGCCGCCGCAGCTGGTCGGCTATCGCGCCGCCAACCAGGTGCAGGTGCGCTTCCGCGACATCGCGCGGGCGGGTGGCATCCTGGACGCGCTGGTCGCGCAGGGCGCCAACCAGATCAACGGGCCGAACTTCACGCTCGACGATCCGGACGCCGCGCTTGACGAGGCCCGCACCACCGCCATCGCCAAGGCCCGCCAGCGCGCCAATCTCTATGCCTCGGCGGCCGGGCTGAAGGTCAAGCGCATCCTCGCGATCAGCGAAGGCAGCCAGGGCGCGCAGCCGCCCTATCCGATGCCGGTGATGCGGATGGCGGTGGCCGAGAAAGCCGCCGATACCGCGATCGAGCCGGGGGAGAACCGGGTGGCGGTTTCGGTGAACGTCATCTTCGAGCTTGAATAGAGTCTGTCTGTTTTAATTGGAAGCGGCACCGGCCCGCACCCCCACCCGGCCACCCATCAAGGGTACACTCGTGGGTGGCCGGGTGGGGGTGCGGGCCGGTGCCGCCTGAACCGGACAGACGCTAAGCCCGTCAGGCTTCGGAACGCACGAAAGCCGCCCCGTGGGGCGGCTTTCGCTTGTTTACGGCCCTGTTTTTCAGGGCTGATGTCAGCGGATACGGCCGCGACGGAAAAGATTGACGATCGCCAGCAGGATGATCGCGCCGAGGAACGAGACCAGCAGCGAGCGAAGGTCGAAGGCGCCTTGCGTGATTGATACGCCGCCGATCAGGGGCGTCAGCAGCAGGCCGCCGAGAATCGCGCCGATAATACCGACGACGACGTTGAGGATGATGCCCTGCTGGGCATCGGTGCGCATCACGATGCTGGCGAGCCAGCCCAGGATGCCGCCAACGATGATGATGATCAGCCAGGTCATGAGTAGGAATCCTCCTGTTTATGGTTCGGACGCGTCGCCATTGTCGATGGCGGACCAACCGCGCTTGTGGTTACGCGCCAGTGACCGTTTCGGTTCCGTCGGTTATTTGTCCGTCCGCGCTCTTACCTGACCTGGAAGCGCACCTCGTCGAGGGTGCGTCCCTGCGTATCGACCAGACGCAACCGGTGGCTGCCGGGAATGGGGCGCCACAGCATGTCCGCGCCGGGCCGACCCTGTGCACGGCCGTTGAGGATCAATCGCTGGTCGTCGGTGCCACCCGCCGCGGCGAGGCGGATCATCTGGCGGTCGGGCGGGATGTCCGGGTCGAGGGCGTAGATGGTGCCGTTGGCGGGTGTCGCGATACGCGGCCGGACGCTCGCGGGCGGCGCGATGCTGAACCGCGTCTGCTGGGTGCCGGCGAGGAACAGGTCGCGGCGCGGCGGCTCGACGGCGGGGGAGAAGCTGACCGGAGACGCGACGACGCCGTCCGGGCGGCGCGGCGCGCGGGAGGGGCGGCCGGCGTGGAGGGCCAGCATCACCTCGCGCCACACCGGCGCCGCGCCGGTGACGCCGGAGACGCCGGCCATGCTGTCGCCCTCGAAATTGCCGACCCAGACGGCGACGGTGTAGCGATCCGAAAAGCCGATGCACCAATTGTCGCGCATCGCCTTGGACGTGCCGGTCTTGACCGCCGCCCAGAAGGGCAGGGCAAGCTGGCTGTCCATGCCGAATGTCAGCGCCCGCGCGGCGGGGTCGGCCATCATGTCGGCGACGATATAGGTTGCCGGCGTTGCCATGATGCGGCGGTCGGCGGGCTTTTCGCTGTCCGGCGTGAGCCGCAGCGGCGACCACAGCCCGCCCCGCGCCAGCATCCGATAGGCCGCCGCCTGCTCCAGCAGCGTCACCTCCGCCGAGCCCAGCGCCAGCGAGAAGCCGTAATAATCGCCGTCGCGGGTAAGGCCGGCATAGCCCGCGTCATGGAGCAGGTCGCGGAACGGCTCGACGCCGGTCAGCAGCAGCGTCCGCACCGCCGGTACGTTGAGCGAGGAGCCGAGCGCCGTGCGCGCGCTGACCGGGCCGTGGAAGCCGCGATCGTAATTCTGCGGGACATAGAGGCCGCTGGCGGTGTCGAGCTGGACCGGGCTGTCGTCGACCAGCGATGCGGCGGTGAGATAGCGGCGCTCGATGGCGAGGCCATAGAGGAAGGGCTTGAGCGTCGATCCGGCCTGTCGATAGGCGTCGGCGCCATCTACCGCCGCCGCCCGGCTGGCCGCGCCCGCCGAGCCGACATAGGCGAGGACTTCGCCGGTCGCGTTGTCGACCACGACCGCCGCGCCGTCGCGCACCGCCCGCGCCCCTGCCCGTGCCAGTTGCCGCGCCAATGCCTGCGTGACGAAACGCTGCAACCGCGCATCGAGCGTGGTCTGCACGCTGAGGCCGGGTTCGGGCAGCAGCTTGCGGGCAAGGTGGGGCGCAAGGCCGGGGTCGTGCGCGGCCATGCGGGTGCCGAGCATCGCCGTCGCCTCGGTGGCGAGCGCGCGGCAATCGCGCGGCTGGCCTTCCCGCGCCGCGATGGCGCAGGCGCGGGCGGCAACGCGCTGCGGGCTGGCGGCGGGCGAGGGCAGCAGGGCGGCGAGGATCAGGCTTTCATGGGCGGACAGCGCGGCGGGCGCGCGGCCGGCGAGGATGCGCGCGGCGGCGTCGACGCCCTGCAACTCGCCGCGATACTGGACGAGATTGAGATAGGTCTCGACGATCTCATCCTTCGACCAGCGCGCTTCGAGGGCGCGGGCGGCGCGCATCTGGCGCAGCTTCTGGCGGATGCCGCG
>CAZACH010000077.1:0-8834 GCA_964483275.1 uncultured Sphingomonadaceae bacterium
CACCGGCAGGGCGGCATGCTCCGCCGCGGTCAGGCCGTGGGTCTCGGCATAGCCGGCGATCAGCGCGTCTCCGCAGGCTTTGTCGAACATGGCGCCATCGGGCGTGAAGCACCATGCGCTGTGGGTGATGGCAAGGTCATAGGCGCGGATGTCGGTGCAGGCGAAATAGAAATCAATGAGGCCGGTGACCTCGTCGTCCAGCATCAGCACATTGTCGGGGAACAGGTCGGCATGGATGACCTGCCGCTCAAGGTCCGCCGGCCATGCGGCGGCGAGGCTGTCCAGCTCGTCGGTGACGCGGGCGGCAAGGCCGGGGGAAATGCTGTCGAGGCTGTCCATGCAGCTGTCGGCGAGCTTGCGCCAGCCCTGCGGCCCGAGCGCGTTTTCCCGGGGCTGGGCGAAATCCCGCCCGGCGCCATGCAGGCGGCCGAGCGCGGCCCCGGTGGCGCGGGCCTGCGCGGGCGTCGGGGTGGACAGCGAAACGCCGCTCAGGAACTGGATCAGGCAGGCGGGCCGCCCGGCCAGCGTCCGCAGGGTGCGGCCCTGCCGGTCGGGGATGGGGCGCGGCACCGGCAGTCCGGCCTCCGCCAGATGCGTCGTCAGCGCCATGAACCAGGGCAGGTCGGCGACGTCGACGCGCTTTTCGTAAAGGGTGAGGATGAAGCGGTCGCGCGTCGTCTCGACCAGGTAATTGCTGTTTTCGACGCCCTCCGCGATGCCCTTGGCGGACAGCAGCGAGCCGGCGTCATAATCGTCGATGAAGCGCGCCAGCTCCTCGGCGGCGACGTGCGTGTAAACGGCCATGCTGTCAGGAAGCCAGCGCTTTGGGCAGCTTGAACGCCATCGATTCGACGGCGGTGGCGACTTCCTCCTCGTCGACCGCGAAATATTCGCTCAAACGGTCGATGACCTCGCGCACCAGCGTTTCGGGGGCGGAGGCGCCCGCCGTGATGCCGAGCGTCTTGACGCCGCCGAGCCACGCGACATCGACGTCCGCGCCGCGCTGGACCAGATAGGCGCGGCAGCCCTGCCGCTCCGCCACCTCGACGAGCCGGACGGAATTGGACGAGTTGGGCGCGCCGATCACCAGCATCGCGTCGCAGCGCACGGCGATCGCCTTGACCGCCGCCTGCCGGTTGGAGGTCGCATAGCAGATATCCTCGCCCCGCGGCTGGGCGATGGCGGGGAAGCGGCGGTGCAGCACGGCGATGATCTGCGCGGTGTCGTCCACCGACAGCGTCGTCTGGGTGAGGTAGGCGAGATTGTCGGTCGAGGCCGGCTCGACCGCCTCGGCATCGGCGACGGTTTCGAGCAGCGTCATGTTGCCCTCGGGCACCTGGCCGAAGGTGCCGATCACCTCGGGATGGCCGCGATGGCCGATGAACAATATGTGGCGGCCCTGGCCGACCAGCCGCTCCGCCTGGCGATGGACCTTGGACACCAGCGGGCAGGTCGCGTCCAGATAATCGAGGCCGCGCGCTTCGGCGGTGGCGGGCACGTCGCGCGGCACGCCATGGGCGGAAAAGACGACGGGCGCGCTGTCGGGCACCTCGTCCAGTTCCTCGACGAAGACGGCGCCCTGCTGCTTCAGCTTGTCGACGACATAGCGATTATGGACGATCTCGTGCCGCACATAGACCGGCGCGCGATATTTCTCGATCGCCAGCTCGACGATTCGAATGGCCCTGTCGACGCCCGCGCAAAAGCCGCGCGGCGCGGCGATCAGAAGCTTCAAGGGCGGCTTGTCGCTCACGATGAGCGTCTATTGCCCCATAGACGGGGGGCGTCAACAGCGGCTTTGCCGGTTGTGGCGCCGGGCGGCGCTTCCTATAAGGCGGACCTTCCTCATGACGGGACATCGCTGTTCGTGGCTCGCCCTTTTCTGATTTCCGCCGCCCTGCTCTCGGTTCTGACGCTGGCCGGCTGTGCGAATGACAATCCGCTTCGAGTCGTGCGCTCGGCCTGCCCGGCGGTGGCGATCCCGGCCTATACGGGCGAGACGACGCTGTTCACCCGCCCCGGCGCGATGGACGCGACCGATATCGACCTCGTCGCGGCGATCACCAACGTCCGCGGCGCCTGCACCGACACCGGGAGCGAGCTGGTCACCGAGGCCAGCTTCGACGTGCTTGCCCGGCGCACCGACACCAGCGCGGCGCGCGACGTCAGCCTGCCGTGGTTCGCGGTGGTCGTGCGGGCGGGCGACCAGTTGGTCGCGAAGCAGATGGGGCAGGTGGTCGTGCATTTCGAGGCCGGGCAGGATCGCGCCAGCACCAGCGCGCGGGCGCGCTCCACCGTCCAGCGTTCGGCGGTCACGCTGCCGGAGGAGATCGAGCGCAAGATCACCCGCGAGCGCAAGCCCGGCGACGAGGATGCGGCGATGGACCCGATGGCCGAGCCGGATGTCCGCAACGCCGTGCGCGCCGCCAGCTTCGAGGTGCTGGTCGGCTTCCAGCTCGACGAGGCGCAACTGGCCTATAACGCGACCCGCTGAACGGCGGATTCGCGGGGCGTCGGGCGCGGCGTTCGATGCCTTGATGGTTAATTGCGCGAAGGTGATTGACTCCCTCGCCGGCCCTCCGCATGGAGGCTCACGTCGCCGGTCCTCACCGATCGGCGGCCGCGCGGGAGAGTGTGGGGCGACCCACCGCCGAAGGAGCAACCGCCCCCGGAATCTCTCAGGCCAAAGGACCGCGCGGCCGCATCAGCGACGCTCTGGAAAGCGGATGCGGGCGCTGGCCGGCATCCCACCGAAGGGGTAGGCGCCGGGTCCGCTTGGCGTAAAAGCTCTCAGGTTCCGTGACAGAGGGGGGCAGCCGGGTATCGTCGACAGGCGATTCCCTCATGTGGCTGCTCGTTGCGGGACTGATGATGACCGATTCTTCCGAAGACATGATTCCCCCGCCGGCGCTGGAACGGCTGCCGCTCGACGCCCTGCATCGCGCGCTTGGCGGGCGGATGGTGCCGTTCGCCGGCTATGAGATGCCGGTCCAGTTCGAAGGCGTGATGCCCGAGCATCTGTGGACGCGCGAGAATGCCGGGCTGTTCGACGTCAGCCATATGGGCCAGCTGCTGCTGAGCGGCGACGGCGCGGCGGCGGCGCTGGAGGCGGTGGCGCCCGGCGACTTCACCGGCCTTGGGCAGGGGCGCGTGCGCTATTCGCTGCTGCTCGACGAAAATGGCGGCATTTTGGACGATTTCATGGCGACGGCGCGCGCGGACGGCCTCTATCTGGTGGTCAACGGCGCCACCAAGGCCGACGACATCGCCCATTTGCGTGAACATCTACCCGACGAGATCGACCTCAATTACATGGAGGATCAGGCGCTGCTGGCCGTGCAGGGGCCGAAGGCGGTGACGGCGCTGGAGCGGCTGGCGTCCGGCGTCTCGACGCTCGGCTTCATGACCGCCGCCGCCTTCGATGTGGCGGGCGTTCCGGCGTGGGTCAGCCGGTCGAGCTATGCCGGCGAGGACGGGTTCGAGATTTCCATCCCCGCCGACCGGGCGGACGCGGTGGCGCGGGCGCTGCTCGACCAGCCGGAGGTGCGCCCGGCCGGGCTTGGCGCGCGCGATTCGCTGCGGCTGGAGGCGGGGCTGGCGCTTTATGGCCATGACCTCGACACCACGACCGATCCGGTTTCGGCCGGGCTGGGCTTCGCGATTGCGAAGCGGCGGCGCGCGGAAGGCGGCTTCATCGGCGCGGACGCGGTGCTTGCGGCGCTGCGTGACGGGCCGGCGTCGAAGCGCGTCGGCCTGTCGCTCGCCGGTCGCCAGCCGGCCCGCGAGGGCGCGCTGGTGTTCGCAGGGAATACGCAGGTCGGGCGTGTCACCTCGGGCGGGTTCGCGCCGACGCTCGGCGCGCCGATCGCCATGGCCTATGTCGAGGCCGCCCATGCCGCAGTCGGCACGCCGCTGGAGCTTGAGGTGCGTGGCAAGCGTCTGCCTGCCACCGTCACCGCCATGCCGTTCGTTCCGCATAGATATGTTCGTCAGGGAGCACCGAAATGAGCCTCTATTTCTCCAAGGATCATGAGTGGATCCGCGTCGATGGCGACATCGCCACCGTTGGCATCACCGATTATGCGCAGGCGCAACTGGGCGACATCGTCTTCGTCGAGCTGCCGCCGGCCGGCGCGGCGCTGGATCAGGGCAAGGAAGCCGCTGTCGTCGAATCGGTCAAGGCGGCGTCCGACGTCTATGCGCCGGTTTCCGGCACCGTGTCGGAAGTGAATGTCGCGCTGGAGGAGGAGCCTGCGCTGGTCAACAGCGCGCCGGAGGCGGCGGGCTGGTTCTTCCAGTTGAAGCTCGTCAACCCCGCCGAGCTGGACGGGCTGATGGACGCCGCCGCCTACAAGGCGTTCGTGGACAGCCTGTGAGCGACACCAACCCCGCCAGCCGCTGGGACGCCGGCGACTATGCCCGCAACGCCGCCTTCGTGCCGGCATTGGGCGCGCCGGTCGTCGAACTGCTGGCCCCGCAAAAGGGCGAGCGCATCCTCGATCTCGGCTGCGGCGACGGCGTGCTGACCGAGGCGCTGGTCGCCGCCGGGGCCGATGTGGTAGCGGTCGACGCCTCTCCCGAGATGATCGCCGCCGCCCGCAAGCGTGGCCTCGACGCGCATGTCGCGGACGGGCAGGCGCTGGCCTTCCGGGGCGAGTTCGACGCGGTGTTCACCAACGCCGCGCTGCACTGGATGCTGAACGGACGCGCGGTGGCGGAGGGCGTGTTCCGCGCGCTCAAGCCCGGCGGCCGCTATGTCGGCGAGATGGGCGGGGCGGGCAATGTCGCCGGGATGCGCGCCGCCGTCCGCGCCGAGGTCGAGGCGCGGGGCTACACGCCGCCCGCCGCCGATCCGCAATGGTATCCGTCCATCGACGAGTTCGACGATCTGCACCGCGCGGCGGGCTTCGCGCGGGTCGAGGCGCGGTTGATCCCGCGCCCCACCGAACTGCCCGCCGGCATGGCGCAATGGTTCCGCACCTTCCGCACCGGCTTCCTCGATTCCGCCGGGGTGCCGGATGCCGAGCAGGATGCCATCGCCGAAGCCGCTGCCCGCCGCCTCGAAGCGACGCACCGCCGCGCCGACGGCGTCTGGGTCGCCGATTATGTCCGCCTTCGCTTCAGCATGAGGAAGCCCGACTGATGCGTTACCTGCCCCTCGACGATGCCGACCGCAGCGCCATGCTGGGCGTCATCGGCGCCGCCTCCATCGAAGAGCTGTTCCGCGACGTGCCGGAAGCGGCGCGGCTCGACGGCCCGATCGCGGGGCTGCCCGCCCATGCCAGCGAAATGGCGGTGGAGCGGCAGCTTTCGGCGCTGGCGAGGCGCAACCTCGCGGCGGGCGATGCACCCTTTTTCCTCGGCTGTGGGGCCTATCGCCATCATGTCCCGGCCAGCGTCGATCACCTGATCCAGCGCGGCGAGTTCCTGACCAGCTACACCCCCTATCAGCCGGAGATCGCGCAGGGCACGTTGCAGGCGCTGTTCGAGTTCCAGACGCAGGTGGCGCGCCTCTATGGCTGCGACGTCGCCAATGCCTCGATGTATGACGGCTCGACCGCCTGCTGGGAGGCGATCGTCATGGCGCGGCGGATCACGCGGCGTGGGCGCGCGCTGCTGTCGGCCGGGCTGCACCCGCATTATGTCTCGGTCGCCCGCACGCTGGCGCGCTTCACCGGCGATGATCTGGTGACGGCCCTGCCGGACCTGACGGACGGTGCGCCCGGCGACGACCTCGCCCGCCTGATCGACGCCATCGACGGCGAGACGAGCTGCGTCGTCGTGCAGAATCCCAATATCCTCGGCCATGTCGCCGACCTGTCGGAGTTGGCGGCGCGCTGTCACGAGAAGGGCGCGCTGCTGATCGCGGTGGTGACGGAAGCGATGGCGCTCGGCGCGATCCGCTCGCCGGGCGAGATGGGTGCGGACATCGTCGTTGGCGAGGGGCAGTCGATCGGAAATTCCCTCAATTTCGGCGGGCCTTATGTCGGCCTGTTCGCAACGCGCGAGAAGTTCGTGCGGCAGATGCCGGGGCGGCTGACCGGCGAGACGGTCGATGCCGACGGCAAGCGCGGCTTCGTCCTCACCCTGTCGACGCGCGAGCAGCATATCCGGCGCGAGAAGGCGACTTCCAACATCTGCACCAACAGCGGGCTGTGCGCGCTGGCCTTCTCGATCCACATGACGCTGCTTGGCGAGGCGGGGTTGCGGCAGGTCGCGGCGCTCAACCATGCCCGCGCCGTGCAGGCGGCGGAGCGGCTGGAAAAGCTGCCCGGAGTCCGCCTCGTCAACGGCCCCTTCTTCAACGAATTCACGATCCGGCTGGGCCGGGAATCGCGCCCGATCGTGCGGACGCTGGCGGAGAAGGGCATTCTGGCGGGCGTCGCGCTCGGCCGCCTCTATCCCGGCGTCGAGGCGCTTGCCGATGGGCTGGTCGTCGCCGTCACCGAAACGGTGAGCGAGGAGGATATCGAAGCTCTTGCCCAGGGTCTTGCGGAGGAACTGGCATGATGAACCGTCAGGGACGCCCCACCGGCACGGGCGAGGCAGGCGAGGCGGATATGGCGCCGACCTTCACCGGCAACCGCGCGTTGATGCTTGAGGAAGCCTTGCTGTTCGAGATCGGCGACCCGGCGCATAGCGGCGTCGATGTCGATCCCGCGCCGCAGGTGAAAAGCCGCCTCGGCGGGCTGGAGCGCAATGCTCCGATCGGCCTGCCCGGCCTGTCGGAGCCGGAGGCGGTGCGCCATTATACCCGCCTGTCGCGGCAGAATTACGCCATCGACCTCGGCATCTTCCCGCTCGGCTCGTGCACGATGAAGCATAATCCGCGCCTCAACGAGCGGATGGCGCGGCTGCCCGGTTTCGCCGACCTGCACCCGTTGCAGCCGGAACTCAGCGTGCAGGGCGCGCTCGGCCTCATCCACCTCGTCGGCGAATGGCTGACGACGCTGACCAACATGCCGGCGGTGTCGATGAGCCCCAAGGCGGGCGCGCACGGAGAGCTGTGCGGCCTGCTCGCCATCCGCTCGGCGCTGGAGGCGCGCGGCGATGCCCGGCAGGTGGTGCTGGTGCCCGAAAGCGCCCACGGCACCAACCCGGCGACCGCCGCCTTCTGTGGTTACAGCGTCGAGAATATCCCGGCGACGCCCGCCGGCCGTGTCGATCTGGAGGCATTGAAGGCGCGGCTGGGGCCGGACGTCGCGGCGGTGATGATCACCAACCCCAATACCTGCGGCCTGTTCGAGCCGGACATGATCGCGATTTCGCAGGCGACCCACGCCGCCGGCGCCTTCGTCTATTGCGACGGCGCGAACTTCAACGCCATCGTCGGCCGGGTGCGCCCCGGCGACCTCGGCGTCGATGCGATGCATATCAACCTGCACAAGACCTTCTCGACCCCGCATGGCGGCGGCGGCCCCGGCTCCGGCCCGGTTGTGTTCTCGGCCGCGCTGGCGCCGTTCGCGCCGCTGCCCTTCGTCGAGAAGCAGGGCGACCGCTTCGTGCTGGTCGAGGAGGAGACGGCGGGCGAGCATCATGCCCGCAGCTTCGGCCGCATGACCGCCTTCAACGGCCAGATGGGCATGTTCGTGCGCGCCGCCGCCTATATGCTGAGCCATGGCGCCGATGGTCTGCGGCAGGTGTCGGGCGACGCGGTGCTGTCCGCCAATTACGTGCTGCGCTCGCTTGACGGCCTGCTCGACGCGCCGTTCGGCAAGAGCGGCCCATGCATGCATGAGGCGCTGTTCAGCGACAAGGGCTTTGCCGACGGCATCACCACGCTCGACCTCGCCAAGGCGCTGATCGACGAGGGCTTCCACCCGATGACCATGTATTTCCCGCTGGTCGTCCACGGCGCCATGCTGGTCGAGCCGACCGAGACGGAGTCCAAGGCGGCGCTCGACCAGTTCATCGCCGCCTTCCGCAGCGTCGCGGAGCGGGCGCGGGCGGGCGACCCGGCCCTGAAGGCCGCCCCCGTCCATGCGCCGCGTCGCCGGCTCGACGAGACGCTGGCCGCGCGCAAGCCGGTGCTGGTGTGGAAGGAGGCGGAACTGCCCCGGGCGGCGGAATAGCCCTTTCATCCGTCCGCCCGGAACACCACATTCCGGTGGCGACCGGATAGGAGAAAGCCGTCATGTCCACTGAAACCGCCACGCTGGCCGCCGGATGCTTCTGGTGCATCGAAGCCGCCATGGACCAGCTCGAAGGCGTCGCTTCGGTCGAGAGCGGCTATATCGGCGGCCATGTCGCCAATCCGGGCTATCGGGAGGTCTGCGGCGGCCATACCGGCCATGCCGAGGCGGTCCGCATCGCGTTCGATCCCGCGGTCGTCAGCTATGACGAGCTGCTCGACATCTTCTTCCACCTGCACGACCCGACCCAGCTCAACCGCCAGGGCAATGATGTCGGCACCCAGTATCGCTCGGCGATCTTCCCCCATTCGCCGGAGCAGGAAGCGGCCGCCCGCGCGGCGATCGAGCGGGCGCAGCGGAATCATGACCGTCCGGTGGTGACGCGGATCGAGCCGCTGTCCGACTGGTATGTCGCGGAGGACTATCATCAGGAATATTTCACCAAGGAAGGCGCCGGCAATCCCTATTGCCAGGTGATCGTGGCGCCGAAGCTGGCGAAATTCCGCAAGGGCTATGCCGCGCGGCTGAAGGCCTGACCGCCGGCTGCTATGCCGGCCCGCAAGGCGAGGCGGCGCGGCTGGCGGGAAAGCGCCACATGATGCTGCCGGAAAAGGGCGTCCACACGCCGATGCGCACCCCGGCATGGGCCAGCGCTTCCCCGGTCCATGTGTTGGACGTGCCGAAAAGGTCGTAGCGGCCGCG
>CAZACH010000078.1:0-8785 GCA_964483275.1 uncultured Sphingomonadaceae bacterium
CGAACATGTCGCGCACGCGGCTGGCGCCGACGCCGACGAACATCTCGACGAAGTCCGAGCCGGAAATGGTGAAGAAGGGCACGCCCGCCTCCCCCGCGATGGCGCGGGCGAGCAGGGTCTTGCCGGTGCCGGGCGAGCCGACCAGCAGCGCGCCCTTCGGAATCTTGCCGCCGAGGCGCGAGAATTTCGTCGGGTCCTTCAGGAAGTCGACGATCTCCTGCAATTCCTCACGCGCCTCGTCGATGCCGGCGACGTCCGCGAAGGTCACGCGGCCTTGCTTTTCGTTCAGCATCTTGGCGCGGCTCTTGCCGAAGCCCATCGCACCCTTGCCCGCGCCCGACTGCATCTGGCGCATCACGAAGATCCAGATGCCGAGGATCAGCAGGAAGGGCAGGGTGTTCATCAGGATGATGAGGAAGATCGATTCCTGCTCGGCCGGCTTGGCGCCGAAGCGCACGCCCTTGGATTCAAGCCGCGACACCAGCGTCGGGTCGGACGGCGCATAGGTGCGGAAAATCTCGTCGTTGGTCAGCTTGCCGAGAATCTGGTCGCCGCTGATCTCGACTTCCTTGACCGAGCCTTCGTCGACCTTGGAGAGGAATTCCGAATAGGCCATGCCATTGGCCTGCGACGCCTTTTTCGAGCCGCCGTCGAACATCTGAACGAACAGGACAAGCGCCAGCAGGATGCCGATCCACAGCACCAGGCTCTTGATCCAGGGGTTGGTCGGCTTGTCTGGTTCATTCATCGGAAGGGCGAATCCTATGGGAGGGCTTCGCCTAACATAGGATAGAATGATTTAAGAACAATGCTCGCCCGTCACGGCGATCCGGCGATTCGACGCGGCGGCGCCAGCTCGAAGTGCCAGACCGCGCCGCCCTGTGCCTTGACGCCGGCCAGCGTCGCGGTGCCGCCGGCCGCCAGCGCCGCGATCAGCCGGTCGATTTCCGGCCCGCGCGGCCGGGCCTCGGGCCGCAGGGACAGGATGGCGCGATCGACCATGCGGCGTCGATATTCGCGCGGCAGGCCGGCTATCTCCAGCGTCACCCGCCCCTTTTCGAGCCGCGCGCGCTGCGTCCACAGCGCCTCGACGCTCCAGTCGAGCGCCGCCGCCGCATCGGCGGCATGGGCGGCGGCGGCGGCGAGGCCCGCCGCGTCCAGCCGGGGCGTGTCCCGGATCAGCGCGCGAAAGGCGGTGCGATCGTGCGCGGGGTCGCGATTCGCGGGATCGTCGACCGCCTCGATGGCCGCCGCCGACACCAGCGCGACCAGCTCGGCGCGGCGCCAGCCGAGCAGCGGGCGCACGATCGTCGCGCCGCCGCCGAGCAAGCCAGGCTCGCACGCCCTGATGCCGGCGAGGCCCGAAACGCCGGCGCCGCGCACCGCGCGCATCAGGAAGGTTTCCGCCTGGTCGTCGGCATGGTGGGCGGTGGCGACATGGCCGATGCCATGGCGTTCGGCCCAGTTGCCGAGCAGGCGATAGCGCAGCGCCCGCGCCCAGGCCTGGACGCCGCCGGCGCCCGGCGCGCCGCCGTCCGGATCGGCCAATGTCGCATGGGGAATGCCGCGCCCGGCGCACAGGTTGGCGACGAACCCGGCCTCCTGCCGCGCGGCCGGGCGCAAGCCGTGATCGACGGTCGCGACCCGCAGCGCCGACGGGCCATAGGCGTCGGCGGCGAGCAGCAGCAGCGCGAGGCTGTCCGGCCCGCCCGACACCGCAAGCCCGAGCGGCGACGCCGCATCCGGCGCGCGGCCGGTCAGCCCTTCAAGGGCGGGGCGGAACCGTTCGAGGGCCGGCTCAGGCGGTGCATTTGGCGGCAGCACGGGCCTTTGCCGACTGGTCGCGGATATCCGACGTCATCTTGCTGCCATAGGCCTCGTCAAGCTCGCGCAGCACGCGGCAGGCCTCGGTCGGCTTCTTGAGGTCGGTCAGCGTCTTGCCGAGCCATAGCAGGCTGTCCGGCGCGCGTTCGCCGCGCGGATTGCTCTGGTAATTGGCGAGGAAGGCTTCCGCCGCGAGGTTGAGCTTGGCATCGGCATAATAGCTGCGGCCCAGCCAATATTGCGCGTGGCTGGCCCGGCGATGCTTGGGATTGGCGGCAACGAACGCCTTCAACTGGGATTCGGCGGCGACATAGTCGCGCGCCTCGACATTGGCATAGGCCGCGCGATAGGCCGCCTCGATCGGATCGCCGGTCGGCGCCGGCGCCGCCGCCTCGCCGCCGGCGGCCGGCGCGGGCGGCGCCACGACCGGGCTGCCGCCGGCCTCGGATGCCGGCGCCGCGCCCATGCCCGCCACCTTCTGTTCGAGCTGGCGCAGGCGGAAGCCCTGCTCCTCGATCTGGCCGGTCAGCGTCGTCAGCTGGCGTTCCAGCGTGTCGACCCGCTGCGACAGGTCGATCACCGGCGAGGAGGCCGGCGTGCCGGGCGTGGCGACCGGCGCCTGATCCGGCTGGACCTCCGCCTCGAAGAAGCGGGGATCGCCGCCGGGAAACACCTTGCGCTGCACCGCGCGCAGTTCCCGCTCCACCACGGTGACGCGGCGTTCGAGGGGGTCGCCGCTCTGGGCCTGGGTGACGGCCGGCCACAGCATGGCCAGGCCCAAGGGAAGGAACAGGATCGCGCGTCGCATGGAAAATCCGCTCATTGGAGAAGAAGGCCGATCATTGGGGCGGGCAGGCTGTCGCTATGCTTAAGCACCGGGCGTCGCCGCCGGCGCGGGGGTCATCGCGGGCGAGGCCGTGCGCGCGGTGAGGCTGGTGGGATCGAGGCTGACATCGCGCAGGGTTTCCGCCGGGCCGCCGAGCGAGGCCACCGGCTGGCCCGCCACGGTGATCGACAAGGCGCCGGCGCGGCCCGTCCACAGCAGCAGCGTGCTGGGATCGCCGGGCACCTGCCAGCGCTCGCCGGTCGCCATGATGCCCTGGCGGATGGTCTGGTTGTCGCGGTCATAGACCTTGATCCAGACATCCTCACTGGCGGTCAGCACCACCGGCTGGTTGGCGGCAGGCGCCGCCGGGGCCGCGTCCGCCGCCGTTTCCGGCTGTTCCGGTATCGGGGCAGCGGCGGGTTCGTCCGTGCCGGCAGCGGCGATGTCGATCGGCGATTGCGCGTCGAACATGCCGCCGCGCCACAGGAACAGCGCCAGCCCCAGGACGATGACGAGCGCCGCCATGCCCAGCGCCAGCCGCTTGGTCGGCACGCGGCCGACATCGACCGGCGTGAAGTCGATTTCCTCGGGCTGCGGATCGGGATTGGCTTCCGCGCGGAACTGGTTGCCGGCCTCGACCGGATCGACATCGACGGCGCGGGCATAGGATTTGACGAAGCCGCTGGCATAGGTGAGCGCCGGCAGCCGGGCGAAGTCGCCATCCTCGATCGCCTGCAGATGGCGCTTGGGAATCCGCGTCCGCTGCGCGACCTCGTCAAGGCTCAGCTTTGCCTTTTCCCGCGCGGCGCGAAGGCGGCCACTGACCCCCGAACCTCCCGCCGCGAACGGGCCGTCATCCTTCTCGTGATCCATCATGCGGCCCCCGGGCATTGATGCAGTGTCTTGGTTTCCGGCTCGATCAAGCCGCCGCCGCCTGATTCTCGTCGCTTGTAACCAATGTGTCAACCAAGGCTCACCCCCAGCTCGTCGGCAAGCGCGGTGAAAGCGGCGCGCATGTCGCGCGGCGGGTTTTCCAGCAGGCCGTCGATGCGCGCGCGCAACGCGCCGGCATCGAGGGAGCGGACCATGGTCTTGACCGGCCCCACCGCCGCCGGCGTGATCGACAGCCGCTCGACCCCGATGCCGACGAGCGCCATCGCCTCCAGCGGCCGGCCGCCCATCTCGCCGCACACCGCAAGGTCGACGCCGGCCTCGCCGCACTGGCGCACGACGCGGCGCAGGAAGCGCAGGATCGCCGGGGACAGCCAGTCATAGCGCTCGGCGAGGCGCGGATCGGCGCGATCGGCGGCGAACAGGAACTGCGTCAGGTCGTTGGTGCCGACCGACAGGAATTCGATGCGCGGCAGCAGCAGGTCGAGCTGTTCGGCGAGCGCCGGCACCTCCAGCATCACGCCATAGCGGATGCGCTCGGGCAACCGCTTGCCGCGCGCCGCCACCCATTCGCGCTGCGCTTCCACCAGCGCGCGCGCCTCCTCGAACTCCCACGGCTCGGACACCAACGGGAACATGATGTTGAGCGTTCGCCCGGCGGCCGCCTCGATCAGCGCGCGCGCCTGCACCTTCATCAGGCCGTCGCGGTCGAGCGCGAGGCGCAGCGCGCGCCAGCCCATCGCGGGGTTTTCCTCCGAAACCGCCGCGTCGCGCATATAGGGCAGCGACTTGTCGCCGCCGATGTCCAGCGTGCGGAAGGTCACGGGGCGCGATCCGGCGGCGTCGAGGACACCGCGATAGAGCCAGATCTGCCGCTCCCGCCGCGGCAGGGTGGCGGAGATCAAGAACTGGAACTCGGTGCGGTAGAGGCCGATGCCCTCCGCTCCCGTGGTGTCGAGCGCCCCGACATCGTCGCGCAGCCCGGCATTCATGAACAGCGAGACATGGACGCCGTCGGTGGTCACGGAAGGCTCGTCGCGCAGTGCCGAATAGCGGGCCTGCGCAAGTTGCTTGACCTCGAGCGCGGCGTCGAAGGCATTTTCCATCGCCGGCGTCGGCCGCACCGTCACCATGGCGCGATCGACATCCAGCAGCAGCACGTCGCCGTCCGACACCGAACGGCGCAGATTGGCGACGCGGCCCAGCACCGGAACGCCCATGGCGCGCGCCACGATGGTGACGTGGGCGGTCAGCGAGCCTTCCTCCAGCAACACCCCCTTGAGGCGGCGGCGGTCATATTCCAGCAGTTCCGCCGGCCCGAGGTTGCGGGCGACGAGGATGGTGTCCTGCGCGAGGCCGAGCTGCGCGGCGGTGCCGAGCTGGCCCGAGACGATCCGCAGCAGCCGGTTGGAGAGGTCCTCCAGATCGTGCATCCGCTCCTGCAGCAGCGGATCGTCGATGGTCCGCATCCGCGTCCGGGTGCGCTGCTGGACGCGCTCGATCGCCGCCTCGGCGGTCAGGCCGGAATCGATCGCCTCGTTGATGCGCCGCGCCCAGCCCTCGTCATAGGCGAACATCTTGTATGTCTCGAGCACGTCGGCATGTTCGCCGGCGAGGCCGAATTCGGCCTGGCTCATCATCCGGTCGATCTGCTCGCGCATCTTGGCGAAGGCCGAATAGACGCGATGCCGCTCCGCCTCGATGTCTTCCGCGACAGTATGCTCGATGACGACGCGCGGCTGGTGATAGACCGCGATGCCGCGCCCCATGCCGTCGACCAGCCGCTGCCCGCTCAACCGCAGCGCGCCATTCTCACGCCCGCGCGAGCCGACGGCGCGCTCATCGACGAGGCCGGCGCCGGAAATCAGTTCCGCGACCACCATCGCCACGGTTTGCAGCGCCTCGATCTCGACCTCGTCATAGCTGCGCGGATCGCCATGCTGGACGCAAAGCACGCCCACCGCCCGCTCGCGGCGCACGATGGGAACGCCGGCAAAGCTGTGGAACAGGTCCTCGCCGGTTTCGGGGCGATAGACGAAATCGGGGTGGGCGGTCGCCTCGGCGAGGTTCAACACCTCGTTATTCTCGGCGATCCGGCCGACCAGCCCCTCGCCCGGCTGCAGCTTGGTGACGTGGACCGCTTCCTGCTTGAGGCCCCGCGTCGCGAACAGTTCGAGCTGCCCGTCGCGCAGCAGATAGATCGAGCAGACCTCGCTGCTCAGCTCCGCGCCGATGATGCCGACGACCTGGTTGAGCTTGGCCTGCGGCGCCGACCGCGCAGCCATGACATCGTGCAAGCGGGTCAGGATGACACGCGCGGAGGAGGCGGCTGATCGGTGGGCGGCGGGCATATTACCGCCGGGCTATCACGCCGCCGCGCGCGCCGCCAGCGCGGAGGCGGCTTCCGCCATCAGGCTGTCGATGATGACCTGCACCGGCTCCTCGCGCGAAACCATGCCGACCGACTGGCCCGCCATCAGCGAACCGTTTTCGACATCGCCGTCGATCACCGCGCGGCGCAGGGCGCCCGCCCAATAATGCTCGATCTCCAACTGCGCTTCCGCCATCGCAAGACGCCCCTCGTCAAGCGAGCGGGCGACCTCCCGCTGCTTGGCCGAAAACGCCTCGGTTCCGGCGTTCCTCAGGGCGCGGACCGGGATCACCGGCAGGCGCGGATCGACCTGGACGCTGGCGATGGCATCGCGGGCCGAGGCGCGCAGAAACGCCTTCTTGAAGGCGGGATGGGCGATCGATTCCGTCGCGCAAACGAAGCGCGTGCCAAGCTGCGCGCCGGCCGCGCCCATTTCCAGATAGGCGGCGATGGCCTCGCCCCGCCCGATGCCGCCCGCCACGAACACCGGCACCGCGGCGGCCATTTCGGGCAGGATCTCCTGCGCCAGCACCGATGTGGAGACCGGGCCGATATGGCCGCCGGCCTCCATGCCTTCGATGACCAGCGCATCGGCGCCCGAGCGCACCAGCTTCTTGGCCAGCGACAGCGCCGGCGCGAAGCAGATCAGCTTCGCCCCGGAAGCCTTGATCCGCTCCACCGCGCCGCGCGGCGGCAGCCCGCCGGCCAGCACGACATGGCCGACACCGTGAGCGGCGCAGACCCCGATCAGTTCGTCGAGATCCGGGTGCATGGTGATCAGGTTGACGCCGAACGGGCGGCTGGTCAGCGCCTTGGTGCCGGCGATTTCCGCATCGAGCAGCGCCGGCGTCATCGCCCCGCAGGCGATGACGCCGAACCCGCCGGCATTGGAGATCGCCGCCACCAGATGGCGTTCCGACACCCAGCTCATCGCGCCGCACATCAGCGCGACGTCGCAACCCAGAAAGGCCGTGCCGCGCGCCATCAGCGCATCGAGGCGGGCGCGCCCGCTGGCGTCTGCGCTCACGCGGCCTCGGCGTCCAGGCCGTAGGCGGTGTGCAGTACGCGCACCGCCAGCTCGGTATATTCCTCGGCGATCAGCACCGAGACCTTGATCTCGGACGTGCTGATCGCCTGGATGTTGATGCCGCGCTCGGCCAGCGCCGTGAACATGTCGGCCGCGACGCCGGCGTGGCTGCGCATGCCGACCCCGACGACGGAAATCTTCGCGACGCCGTCATTGCTGGTCATGCTGGCAAAGCCGATGTCGGCCTTCTTCTGCTCCAGGATGGACAGCGAGCGCTCCAGCTCCGACTGCGGGACCGTGAAGGTCACGTCGGTCGAGCCCGAATCATGGGCGATATTCTGGATGATCATGTCCACGTTGATGCCGGCCTCGGCCAGCGGCGCGAAGATCGACGCCACGGCGCCCGGCCGGTCCGGCACGTCGAGCAGGGTAATCTTGGCCTCGTTGCGGTTATAGGCAATGCCGGTGATCAGCTGCCGTTCCATTTCGTCTCCGATCTCGTCATCATCCACGACCAGCGTGCCCGGCTCGTCCGTCAGGGAGGACAGCACCTGCACGCGGACCTTCTGCTTCATCGCCAGTTCGACCGACCGCGTCTGAAGCACCTTCGCACCGACGCTGGCAAGTTCCAGCATCTCTTCATAGGTCACTTTCTCAAGCTTGCGCGCCTTGGGCACGATGCGCGGATCGGTGGTGTAGACGCCGTCGACATCGGTGTAGATGTCGCAGCGGTCAGCCCCCAGCGCCGCCGCAACGGCCACCGCCGAGGTGTCCGAGCCGCCACGGCCCAGCGTCGCGACGCGCCCGGCCCCGGTCATGCCCTGGAAGCCGGGGATCACCGCGACCTGCCCGCCGCGCATCGCCTCGAGCAGCGCGTCGGATTCGATCGTCTCGATACGCGCGCTGGTGTGCGGCGCGGCGGCGCGGATCGGCAGCTGCCAGCCGAGCCAGCTGCGCGCGCGCACACCCATCGATTGCAGGACGATGGCCAAAAGGCCGCTCGTCACCTGCTCGCCCGAGGCGACCACCACATCATATTCGGCGGGATCGTAGAGCGAGGCGGCCTCGCGGCAGAAATTGACGAGTCGGTCGGTCTCGCCGGCCATGGCCGACACCACGACCGCCACCTGATTGCCCTGCTGCATCTCGCGCTGCACCCGGCTGGCGACGTTCCGAATGCGCTCGATGCCAGCCATCGAGGTGCCGCCGAATTTCATCACGATAAGGCCCAAGGAAAAGGCTCCGTCTGTCGATTGTCGCTAGGGTTGAAGGCGCCGCCCTGATAAGAGCGACGCCCGATGAACGCAAGCAACACGCCGAAGTCCGGCAATGCCACCATTGATGCGCGGGAAGCGGACCACTTCGGCGCCCTTGCCGAGGATTGGTGGGACCCGCGCGGCCGTTCGGCGATGCTGCATCGCCTGAACCCCGCCCGGCTGCGCTATATCCGGCAGGCGATCGACCATCACTGGCACCTTGCCGCGACACAGCGGCGCCCGCTCGACGGCCGCGACGTGCTCGACGTCGGCTGCGGCGGCGGGCTGCTCACCGAACCGCTCGCCCGGCTCGGCGCGCGCGCCACCGGCATCGACGCCGCCGCGCCCGGCATCGCCGTGGCCCGCGATCACGCCGCCGCCATGGGCCTTGCCATCGACTATCGTGCCGGCGAGGTCGCGACGCTGCTCGACGCGCCGAAGCGATTCGACCTGATCACCGCGATGGAGGTGGTGGAGCATGTCGCGGACGTCGCCGCCTTCCTCGGCGCGTTGGCGGCGCTGCTCAAGCCCGACGGCCTGCTGATCCTGTCGACGCCCAACCGCACCGCGCAAAGCCGGGTGCTGATGGT
>CAZACH010000079.1:0-8650 GCA_964483275.1 uncultured Sphingomonadaceae bacterium
GGGCGCTGCATCAACATCCATCACAGCTTCCTGCCCGGCTTCAAGGGCGCCAAGCCCTATCATCAGGCCCATGCGCGCGGCGTGAAGCTGATCGGCGCGACCGCCCATTATGTGACCCGCGACCTCGACGAGGGGCCGATCATCGAGCAGGATGTCGAGCGCATCAGCCATGCCGACACGCCCGACGACCTGGTCCGCAAGGGCCGCGACATCGAACGCCGCGTGCTGGCGCGGGCCGTCGCCTTCCACCTGGAGGACCGCGTGCTGCTGAACGGCGCCAAGACCGTCGTCTTCCGCCCCTGAGCGCCGTGACGGCCGCGCCGCCCACGCTCGTCGACGCGCGGGGCATGAAATGCCCCTGGCCGCTGCTCCGCCTCGCCCGCGCCGTGCGGGCGGGCGGGGCAGGGCGCTACCGGCTGCGCGCCGATGATCCGGCTGTCCCGAACGACCTCGCCGCGATGGCCGCCGAGCAGGGATGGCGGGTCGAGCGCGTGGACGAAGCCTGGGCCATCGACGTTCCCCCTGACGCTACGGAACGCTGAACAAACAGGGTGGCGGCGCTGCCCGCTTCATGTTAGACACATCGGACTACGTTCGCGCCATATAAGAACATGGGCGGCCGGGGAGAGTGATGCGTCGGTGGAGTACGGCCGGCGGGCTGCGTTCCGTAGTTGCGGAAAATCGGCAGGCGACAAACGCTCCGCCTGGTGACGTCCCGAGCCGGAGATGAGCGCCGGCCCGCACCCCCTTCAGAACATGCGAGACCCCTTCGATTGCATAAACTGCAATCGTCATGAAATTGTTTGCAGTTGCTAAATGCCGCGCTGCGGCGCAAAAGAGACGGGCCTTACAGGCATCCTCTCCTAAAAACTGAAAGGCCGATCCTGTGGGTCGGCCCTTTTTTTGCCCACCGGTCAAGGCGGGTATTCCAGAAAGCCAGGCTTTGGCCCGCCCTCGGATAATTTGCTCGCAGCTGCGGCATATAAGAGTTGCACTTGCGCCAAATCGGTTGCAAATGGCTACGTTCAAACATTATGGGGATTCGAAATGCGTTCTATCTTTGCTGCTTTGGCTGTGATTTCGTCAGCCGCTCTGGTTGCGCCGGCTCTGGCTCAGGACGCGCCGGCTGAGGCCGCTGTCGCCGCCGAAGCCGCGACCGCTCCCGCCGTCGCCGTCAAGCGTGGCCAGTTGCTCAAGTCCGCCGACGGCGCCCGGCTCGGCCGCATCGATTCGCTCCGCAAGGATTCGGACGGCAATGAGCAGTGGGCGGCGGTGATCGTCGGTTCGCGCTTCGTGCATGTGCCGCTGTCGACCATCACGGCGACCGACGACGCGGCCGTGACCAGCCTGACCCGCGCGGAAGTCCGCGCCCTGCGCTAGTCGTGGCGAGAGACCGGCCTCAGCGCCGGTCGTTGCGCGTGAAGAGGCGGTCCCCACGGGGATCGCCTTTTTCGTGTCCGCGCTCCGGCCGACCGCCACTGGACAGGCCGCCGGCCGCTTGCCAGCATGGGAAGACGACAGGAGCAGCCGAGAAACCATGTCAAAGCCTCGCGATCCCGGCGAACTCTACCCGCATCACGTCTTCCTCCATCCAGCGCATGACCGGAACGCCCGGCGCACATGGTGGGTCGTCGCGCTGACGCTTGTGACCATGGTCGTGGAGGTCGCCGCCGGATATATGTTCGGCTCCATGGCCCTGCTGGCCGACGGCTTCCACATGGCGACCCATGCCGGGGCGCTGGCGGTCGCGGCGGCGGCCTATGCCTATGCGCGTCGCAATGCCCATGATCCGCGCTTCAGCTTCGGCACCGGCAAGGTCGGCGATCTCGCGGGCTTCGCCTCCGCGCTGATTCTCGCGTTTGCGGCGCTCGGCATCGGCGGCGAGTCGGTGGCGCGGCTTGTCCAGCCCGGCCGCGTGGCCTTCATGGAAGCGGCGCTCGTCGCGGCGCTCGGCCTCGTCGTGAACATCGTCAGCGCGGTGCTGCTCTGGGACGACCATCATCACGGCCATGACCATGATCACGGCCATAGCCCCGGCCGCGACAATAATTTGCGCGCCGCCTATATCCACGTTCTCGCCGATGCGCTGACCTCCGTCCTCGCGATCGCCGCCCTGCTTGCCGGCCGCTATCTCGGCTGGGTGTGGCTGGACGCCGCCGTGGGCCTCGTCGGCGCCGTCATCATCCTGCGCTGGTCGTGGAGCCTGATGCGGGACACTGCCGCGGTGTTGCTCGACGCCGTAGACGCGCCGCTGCTCGCCGAGGTGCGCGAGCGGGTGGAAGGCCCCGGCGATGTCCGCATCATCGACCTGCACGTCTGGCGCGTGGGGCCGGATGCCTTCGCGGCCATCGTCAGCGTCATCGGCGGCGACGATACCGACACGGCCGCCATTCGCGCGCGGATGGAGGGCATCCCCCGGCTCGCCCATGTCACCGTGGAGCATCATTGACCGATCGCCTGTCCGGGGACGTCGCGGCGCAGAAGTGCGGGAAGCCGACATTGCCCATGATATGGCGCATCAGGGGCTGAATCCGGGGATCGGACAGGTCCGGCGTGGCGTCGGTCCGGCCAGCGCAGGTTAATATTCTGGCGGTGAGCGGCCGCATCGCTTATGCGCGCACGGTTCACTTATCCCTTCGTAAAGGCTGTGTATGTTACATGTCGACGAGAAGCTGGCGCCGATCCTGGCGGAAATCCTGCGGCGTAACTCGGGAGAGCCCGAATTCCACCAGGCCGTCAGGGAAGTGCTGGAAAGCCTCGGCCGAGTCATCGCCAAGCATCCCGAATATCTGGACCATGGGCTGATCGAGCGCATCGCGGAACCGGAACGCCAGATTATTTTCCGCGTCCCCTGGGTCGATGACCGGGGCAAGGTGGAGATCAACCGCGGGTTCCGCGTCCAGTTCAATTCCGCGCTGGGACCGTACAAGGGCGGCATCCGCTTCCACCCTTCGGTCAATCTCGGGATCATCAAGTTCCTGGGCTTCGAGCAGACCTTCAAGAACGCGCTGACCGGCATGCCGATCGGCGGCGGCAAGGGCGGCTCCGATTTCAATCCGCGTGATCGCTCGGATGGCGAGATCATGCGTTTCTGCCAGTCGTTCATGACCGAGCTCAATCGCCATCTCGGCGAATATACCGACGTCCCGGCGGGCGACATCGGCGTGGGCGGCCGGGAGATCGGCTATATGTTCGGCCAGTACAAGCGGCTGACCAACCGTTATGAGGCGGGCGTGCTGACCGGCAAGGGGCTGGCCTATGGCGGATCGCGGGCGCGGACCGAAGCGACCGGCTTCGGCGCCGTCTATTTCGTCGAGCGCATGCTGGCGACGCGGGGCGACAGCATGGACGGCAAGCGGGCCATCGTGTCCGGGTCCGGCAACGTCGCCATCTATACGATGGAAAAGATCCTGGCTTTTGGCGGCAAGGTCGTCGCCTGCTCGGATTCCAACGGCTATGTCGTCGATGAAAACGGCATCGACCTCGCGCTCGTCAAGGAGCTGAAGGAGGTGCGGCGCGAGCGCATCTGCGAATATGTCCGGCTGAAGGGCAAGGGCGCCTATTATATCGAGGACGGCTCGGTCTGGAGCGTTCCCTGCGACATCGCGATGCCGTCGGCGACCCAGAACGAACTGACCGGCAAGGACGCCAGGACGCTGGTCGGCAATGGCGTGCTGGCCGTGGGCGAGGGCGCCAACATGCCGACCACGCCGGACGCGGTGCGGATCTTCCAGGACGCCGGCGTCCTGTTCGCGCCCGGTAAGGCGGCCAACGCCGGCGGCGTCGCGACGTCGGCGCTCGAAATGCAGCAGAATGCGTCGCGCGATAGCTGGTCCTTCGAGAAAACCGAAAACCGCCTCGCGCAAATCATGCACAGCATCCACGACAACTGCGCCGCGACGGCGGAGGAATATGGCGCGCCGGGCGATTATGTGCTGGGCGCCAACATCGCCGGCTTCATCCGCGTGGCGGAGGCGATGAACGCTCTGGGCGTGATCTGACGGCGGCCGCTCCCCCACGACCCTGCCCCGAACGGGGACGGGGTGGGGGAGCGGCGGGGCCGCCTGAACCGGACAGATTTGAAATTGGTGACCCCGGCGTGACTCGAACACGCAACATTCTGCTTAGAAGGCAGATGCTCTATCCGGTTGAGCTACGGGGCCGTGAAAGTCCTTATTACCGAAAATTGTCGGCGTAGGCCTGGAGCTTGAGCGTGCGCGGCGGCGTCGGCACCACGATATAGTCCAGCCCTTCGCGGTCGGCATAGGCCTTGGCCGCGTCCAGCGACGGGAAGTCGAGATGAACCTGCGCCTGCGTATCGCCGGAGCCGGACCAGCCGGTCAGCGGGTCGGGGCGACGCGGTTCGGCGGGGGGGAATTCCAGCCGCCATTCGCTGGTGCGGGCGCGGCCCGATTGCATGGCGTTCTTGCTTTTCTGAATGATCCGCGCGGTCATGTCCGGTCCAGTGAAAGGGTTTGCCATGCGTTGCGCCATCGCGGCGGCGTTCGTCAAGTGCGTCGGGCGTCGGCGCGCTTGGTGCGGGTGGTCGGGGCGGCGGCGGCGGGGTCGTCGGGCCAGGGGTGGCGCGGGTAACGCCCACGCATTTCCTTGGCCACCGCGCGCCAGCTGCCCGCCCAGAATGCCGGCAGGTCGCGCGTCGTCTGGATCGGCCGGTGCGCCGGCGAGGTGAGGGAGAGGATCAGCGGCAGCCGCCCGTCCATGATCGCCGGATGCGTCGTCAGGCCGAACAATTCCTGCACCCGCAGCGTCACCGTGGGGCCGCCCTCCGCCGCATAGTCGATGGCGTGGCTGGTGCCGGCGGGCGTCGCGAAGCGTTCCGGGGCGATGCGGTCGAGCAGTCGCGTTTGTTCCCAGTCGAGCAGGCCGGCGAGGGCATCGCGCAAGCGGTGCGGCGCCATGACGTCAAGGCGGCGCACACCGTCGAGGGCGGGGGCCAGCCATGTGTCGGCATTTTCGAGCAAGGCCGCGTCCGACAGGTCGGGCAGGTCGAAGCCGGCGGCGCGGGCGAAGCCGCTTCGGGCGCGCAGCGCCGCCGCCTCGGTGGGCCAGGGCAGCAGCGACAGGCCGTGGCGGCGCACGCCTGCCAGCAGGGCGCTGGCGATGTTGTCGGGATCGGCCTCTGAGTCGGGGCCGCGCGCCAGCGTGATCGCGCCGAGCCGCCGCGTGCGTTCGGCGACGACACCCCCCGTCGCCGCATCGAAGCGCACCACGCGCTCCGTCTCGATGGCGTCGCCGAACAGCCGCTCGACGGTGGCGGCCTCGATGGAGGCGGCGCTGACGATGCGCGCGCCCTGTGCCGCGCCCTGCACCTCCGCGACCGCCAGCCATTCGCTGCGGGCGAGCGGGTCGGCGGGGTCGATACGGAATCCCCGCCCCCCGACGCTGACATAATCGCCGCCGCTTGCACCCCGGCGGCGGGAGAGCCGGTCGGGGAAGCCAAGGGCGAGGCACAGGCCGGTGGCGTCGGCGGACGGCGTTTCATGATCCTGGCCGCGCGCCAGCCTCGCCCAGCGTTCGGCGAGGCGCGCCGCTGCCGTGGCGCGCTGGCTGCGATCATGGGCGAAACGGCCGAGCCGGGCGTCGAGATCGGCCTCATTGCCGCCAAGGCCGCGCTCGCCGAGCAGCAGGGCGACGCGCGCGGCATGTCGGGTGAGGCCATGCTCCCCGGCGGCGATCAGCATATGCGCGAGGCGTGGGGGCAAGGGAAAAGCCGCGACCGCCGCGCCATGCGGCGTCGGCCGGCCGTCCGCGTCCAGTGTCGCCAGGCGCTTCAGCCGGTCGCGCGCCTCCGCGACGGCGGCGGCGGGCGGCGGATCGACCCAGGCGAGGCTGGCGGGATCGGACACGCCCCACAGCGCGAGGTCGAGTACGAGGCCGGACAGGTCGGCCTCCAATATCTCCGGCGGGTCGAAGGCGGGCAGGCTCTGGGTCTGCGGTTCGTCCCACAGGCGATAGACGGTGCCCGCCATGGTGCGGCCGGCGCGACCGGCGCGCTGGGTGACGGCGGCGCGGCTCGCACGCTCGGTCACCAGCCGGGTGAGGCCGCTCGCCCGGTCATAGCGCGGCCGCCGCGCGAGGCCGGAATCGACCACCACCGAAATGCCGTCGATGGTCAGGCTGGTTTCGGCGATCGAGGTGGCGAGGACGATCTTGCGCCGGCCGGGCGGGGCGGGGGCGAGCGCCGCGCGCTGGGCGGCGCCGTCAAGACTGCCGTGGAGGCGGTGAAGGTCGATGGAATCACGGGGGGGCAGCCGCTCGGCGGTGCGGGCGATCTCCGCCACGCCCGGCAGGAAGGCGAGGATGCCGCCGTCCGTCTCCGCCAGCGCGCGCTCGATGGCGGCGGCCATGGCGTCCTCGATCCGTTGCTCGGCGCGGCGGCCGGGATAGTGGAACCGCAAGGGCCAGGCGCGCCCGGCGCTCTCGACGATCGGCGCGTCGCCGAGCAGGCCGGCATAGGCGGCGCCGTCGAGCGTCGCCGACATCACCAGCAGCCGCAGGTCGGGGCGGAGCGCCGCCTGCACCTCGATCGCCAGCGCCAGCGCCAGATCGCCTTCGAGGCTGCGCTCATGCGCCTCGTCGAACAGCACGGCGGAGATGCCCGCCAGTTCGGGATCGGCGAGCAGCGTGCGCGTGAATATACCTTCGGTGACGACCTCGATCCGTGTCGCGGCGGAAACGCGGCTGTCGAGGCGGGTACGGTAGCCGATGGTCTGGCCGACCGTCTCGCCCCGGAGCGCCGCCATCCGCTCGGCGGCGGCGCGGGCGGCGATGCGGCGCGGGGACAGTATGACGATCCGGCCGCTCGCCCATGCCCGGTCGAGCAGGGCGGGCGGAACCACCGTTGTCTTGCCCGCGCCCGGCGGCGCGACGAGCACCGCCGCGCGCCCGGTGTCGAGCGCCAGCAGCAGGTCGGGCAACACATCTTCGACGGGATAGGCCATGGCGAGCGCTTAGGCGAAAATGGAGGTATGCGCAGCTGTCCAAATTCCAGCGTATCTCGTCCGCCTGTTCTGTTGGGCGCTGTCACTGGCTTTGACGACCGCGAACTTATGGGTCATAAAAAACAACCATGAAGGCTAAAAAAATAACTATAGTGAAATCCGTCCCGGAAAAACGCCAATATTTCGATGCATGCGCCGCCACCCACGCGCTCGACCTGATCGGCGACCGCTGGGCGTTGCCGGTGATGCGCGAGCTGATGTTCGGTCCCAAGCGCTTCACCGACCTGCGCCGCGACCTGCCGGGGATCAGCGCCAATGTGCTGACGCAGCGGCTTGAGGGGCTGGAGGCGTCGGGCGTGCTCGTGCGACGCAAGCTGCCGCCGCCAGCTTCGGCCTGGGTCTATGAACTGACGGCCTGGGGCTATGCGTCGGAGCCGATCTTCCAGGCGCTGGGGCGCTGGGGGGCGATGTCGCCGCTGCACGATCCGACGCAGCCGATCAGCGCCAATTCGGTGATGCTGTCCTTCCGCACGATGATCGACCGCGACAAGGCGCGGGCGGTCGAAGCGCGTGTCGGTTTCCAACTGGGTGACGAGAGTTTCGTCGGGACCGTGACGGACGGCGGCATCCAGATCGCGCGCGGGGCGGGTGCGGTCGATGTGCGCTTCATCGGGGCGCCGGGCGTGCTTGCATCGGCGGCCTATGGCGACGAACCGCTTGCGGCGTTGGTCGCCAGGGGCGAATTGGTCGTGGAAGGCGACATGGCGCTGGCGGCGCGCTTCCTCGGCCTGTTCACCCTGCCGGAAAAGGCCGCGCGCCTGTCGGCCTGAGCGGCGCGCCGGTCAAACGGCGTGGTAGAAGCTGTAGTCCGAATAAAAGTCGTTGGGCCGGGCGAAGTTGATGAAGGACAGGCCCATCGTCATGTCCAGCGCCTCGACATGGTGCCACCAGCCGACGGGCAGGAACAGGGCGTCGCCGGGGCCGATCGTGACGGTCAGCAGGGCGGGGCGCTGATCGTCGGGGAGGGCGCGGACCTCCTCAAGGCCCGACCAGCCGCTGTAGCAATGCGCATGGTTGCGCATCAGCGGCGTGTCCCATGGCGGCACCAGCGTCACGCGCTTGCGGCCTTTGATCTGGACCAGCAGATTGTTGGTGAGGTCGTGATGGAAGGGCGTGATCGTGCCGGCCGGGCCGATCCACAGGAAGCCGTCATGCGACGGATCGTCGACCAGATAGCCGCTGATCGGCCCCAGTTCGTCCCACAGTTCCGCCAGCGCCGCGCGATTGTGGGCGCCATTGTTCGCCGTGACGTAGAAATCGTTGCTGGGGCGGTCGCTGCGCAGCCGGTCGACCAGTGCGGCAAGCGGCATCAGGGCGCGGTGGGTGTCGGAGCGCTGCTCATAGGCGGGGTCGGCCTCGCGCCCGGTCTGGACCTCGATCTGCGGATCGCCCGCAATGGCGGCTAGCCGGTCGAGCGACCAGTTCGCCATGGCGGGCCAGTGATCGATCAGCCCGGTCAGGACGACAGGGCGGTTGGTGGCATAATGGTCGCGGAAGAAATGCTCGGGCGGCGGGGCGTGGCGCACCGGCACCTCGGCCATGGCGGGTTCGAGCGCTGCCAGACGGTGATAGGTGCGCAACAGCCAGTCGCGCTTGCCGAGCCGGGATTGCAAGGTCGCGGCGCCGGC
>CAZACH010000080.1:0-8637 GCA_964483275.1 uncultured Sphingomonadaceae bacterium
TCCGGCGCGCTCTTCGCCGCCGCCGCAGAGGCGATGACCCGCGCGCAGGATGCCGGCTACGGGCAATAATCGCCGCGCCTGAAGGCGGCGGAAACGGCACCGTCCCGCGCGCGGGATGGTGGCCCCTAAACTCCTGAATTAGGACGCGGCGCCGGCTTCGTCGCGGGCGACGCTGGCAACGGCCGTGTCGTCCGCTGCTTCATCGCCATAGATGAAGCCATAGGTGGGATAATTGCTCGTCCCCAGCCCCTTGATCGGCGCGTACCAGACGCGCACCCGGCTCCAGTCGCCCGAGGCGGAGGTGTCGATCACGGTGACATCGCGCTCCACCTGCCCCCGGCGGCCGTTGATCGGCGACCAGTTGGCGTGCGTGACCTTGATGATCCGATCGCTGACGACCTTGCTGACGGTCGCGACATGGCCTGACCGCATCGCGCCGGCGGCCTTGAAGACAAGGACGGCGCCTTCTTCGGGCGCGTGGCCCTGGCGGTATTTTCCGGTGGCCTGCTGCCACCAGCTCTTGGCCACGCCGAAAAGCTGGATGCCGGAGAACATACGGGCGAAGGGCGCGCACTGCCATGACGTTCCCGCCGCCTGCGCGCCGGTGGACGGCAATATAAGCGTTGCAAGAAGCATGGCGCCAAGCGTGGCGCGTAGCCGATGATGCATGAAGATGTCCCCAACCCGCTTTGTCGCGGGGGACCTAAGCCGGCTTTGGGTTAATCAGAAACTACCCCGGGCGTCCGTGACGGCGTGTCTGCGATGAATCGAGCCGGGCCAGGGGCTGGCCGAGTTTATCCACAGGGGCATGGCGGCGGCCGGCCTTTCCGTAACGGAAGCGGCGGCGAATCACCAAGGCCCCTTCCCCCTGCCCTCCGGCTGGCCTAGACGCTTCGGCATGATCCTCGTCATTGACAATTACGACAGCTTCACCTGGAATCTGGTGCATTATCTCCAGGAGCTGGGCGCCGCCGTGGAGGTCGTCCGCAACGACGCCGTCTCGGTCGAACAGGCGCTGGCCAGTGGCGCCAACGGCTTCCTGATCTCGCCCGGCCCCTGCACGCCGAACGAGGCGGGCATCTCGCTCGGGCTTGTCGAGGCGCTGAAGGATGACGGCCGGCCGCTGCTCGGCGTGTGCCTCGGCCATCAGGCGATCGGCCAATCCTTTGGCGGCACCGTGACGCGCGCCGCCACCCTGATGCATGGCAAGACCTCCCCGGTCGAACATGACGGCAGCGGCGTGTTTGCCGGCCTGCCCTCGCCCTTCACGGCGACGCGCTATCACTCGCTGATCGTCGCGGCGGATGATCTGCCGGCCGAGCTGCTGCCCAATGCCCATAGCGCGGACGGCACGATCATGGGGGTGCGCCATCGCACGCTGCCGATCCACGGGGTGCAGTTCCATCCCGAAAGCATCGCGACCGAGCATGGCCACGCCCTGCTCGCGAACTTCCTGGCGATGACCGCCGAGACACTCGCAGTGCCGGCATGACCATGCTCGTCACCCTGCCCGACCCGTCCAGCCCGCTGGATCACGCCACGGCCTCCGCCGCCTTCGCGGACCTGCTCGAAGGGCGCGCGGCGGACGAGGACATTGCGCGTTTCCTCACCGACCTCACCATCCGTGGCGAAACCGCCGTCGAGATCGCCGCCGCCGCGCGGGAGATGCGCGCCCGCATGGTGCGGATCAGCGCGCCGCCGGGCGCCATCGACGTCTGCGGCACGGGCGGCGACGGCACCCATAGCCTCAACGTCTCGACCGCCGTGTCGCTGGTGGTCGCGGCCTGCGGCGTGCCGATCGCCAAGCATGGCAATCGGGCCGCGTCGAGCAAGGCCGGCGCCGCCGACACGCTGGAGGCGCTGGGCCTGGATATCGGCATCGCCAGCGCCAATGCCGAGCGCAGCCTGAAGGAACTCGGCATCGCCTTCCTGTTCGCGCCCTCCTATCATCCGGCGCTCGCCCGGCTCGCCGCGATCCGGCGCGCGATCGGACGGCGGACGGTCTTCAACCTGCTTGGCCCCCTCGCCAATCCGGCATCGGTGACGCGGCAGCTCATCGGCATCGCGCGACCGGATTATGTGCGGCTCTATGCGGAGGCGCTGTCACTGCTCGGGCCTGAGCGGGCGATGATCATTTCCGGGATGGAGGGCCTTGATGAGCTGTCGATCTCCGGCCCCTCCCAGCTTGCGCTGATCGACGGCGGGATCCGCGAAACCGTGATTTCCCCGACCGACGCCGGCCTTGCGCTGCATCCGCTGGAAGCGCTGCGCGGCGGCGATGCCGCCTTCAACGCCGCCGCGCTCACCCGCCTGCTCGATGGCGAGGCGGGCGCCTATCGCGATGCGGTGCTGCTCAACGCCGCTGGCGCGCTGATGGTCGCCGATCGCGCGTGCGAATGGAGCGAAGGGGCGGCGCTGGCGGCCGAAGCCATCGACAGCGGCGCCGCGAAACGCCTGCTCGCCCAATGGATCGCCTTCCGATGAACGACCGCCTCTCCCGCATATTGGACGCGAAACGCGCGCATGTCGCCGCGTGCCGCGCGGCGACGCCCTTTTCGGAACTCGCCGCCCGCGCCGCCGCGGCCTCGCCACCGCGCGGTTTCCGGGACGCGCTTGAGCGGGCGCGCGCCGAGGGGCGCTATGGCCTGATCGCCGAAATCAAGAAGGCGAGTCCGTCCAAGGGCCTGATCCGCGCCGATTTCGACCCACCGGCGCTCGCCCGGGCCTATCGCGATGGCGGCGCGGCCTGCCTCAGCGTGCTGACGGATGTCCCCTTCTTCCAGGGCGCCGATTCCTTCCTCGTCAGCGCGCGTGACGCTGTCGACATTCCGGTCCTGCGCAAGGACTTCATGGTCGATCCCTGGCAGGTCGTCGAAGCGCGCGGCCTCGGCGCCGACTGCATCCTGCTGATCGTCGCCGCGCTGGATGACGCCCAGCTCACCGAGCTTGAGGCCGCCGCTGTCGAACAGGGCATGGACGTGCTCGTCGAGGTGCATGACGCGGCCGAGATGGAACGGGCGCTGCGCCTGCGCAGCCGGCTGATCGGCGTCAATAACCGCGACCTCAGGGATTTCAGCGTCGACACGGCGCGGACGATCGCGCTGGCGCCGCTGGTACCGGACGGCGCGACGCTGGTCGCCGAAAGCGGCCTGTCCACGCCCGGCGATCTCGCCACGCTCGCCGGCCATGGCATCAACGCTTTCCTGATCGGCGAAGCGCTGATGCGGCAGGATGATGTCGCGGCGGCGACACGGACCTTGATGGCCCGCTGAACCCGCGGCGCGGGCTTCATCGCATCGCTTGACAGTCCTCAACCTGTTTCCTACACGTTCCCTATTCGTTCACACCGCGAAGGGAGCGGATCGATGTTGACGCGCAAGCAGCACCAGTTGTTGCAGTTCATCCATGACCGCTTGAGCGAGAGCGGCATTTCGCCCTCGTTCGAGGAGATGAAGGAAGCGCTCGATCTCAAATCGAAATCGGGCGTCCATCGCCTGATCGGCGCTCTGGAGGAGCGGCAGTTCATCCGTCGCCTGCCCAATCGCGCGCGGGCGCTGGAAGTGATGCGCATGCCGGACGTCGCCGCGCCCGAAGCGGCGCCGCGTTCGGAACCGCCCGCTGCCAGGCCCCGGCGCGACGCGGTGATCGCCAACGACAATGTCATCGAGCTTCCCTTGCATGGCCGCATCGCGGCGGGTCGGCCGATCGAGGCGCTGGAGGGCAACAGCACCCTGTCGGTTCCGGCGGCGCTGCTTGGCGGCGGCGAGCATTATGCGCTCGAGGTGGCCGGCGATTCCATGGTCGAGGCCGGCATATTGGACGGCGATTACGCGCTCGTCCGCCGCTGCGAGACGGCACATGACGGCGACATCGTCGTCGCGCTGATCGACGATGAGGAAGCGACGCTCAAATATTTCCGCCGCGAAGGCACCATGATCCGGCTGGACCCCGCAAATCGCGCCTATGAGGCCCAGCGCTATACGCCCGCGCGGGTTCGGGTGCAGGGATGTCTGGCCGGGCTGCTAAGGCGTTACTGATCGGCCGGACCGCGCGCCCCGGCTGTTCGGGGCGATCTGCTGCTGCCACCATGGATGCCGCCCGGCGCGGGCCGCGACGCTGTCGATCGCGAGGGGATCGAAGCGGATGGCGATGGCGCCGGTTCTTTCGAGGTGGCGCCTGTCCAGCTTCAACCAGCTCGGGCGGCACCAATAAGGCAGGTTGCGATCGCTGACGACGATGTCGCTGCGCGCGCAGACCGGCTCGAAAGCGTCGCGGTCGATGAAATAGCTGCTGCGCGTCGCCGCGATCCGCCAGCGGCGGCCGCCCTTGTCGATATCGAACAGGCAGAGGTCGCGGCTGCACCGCGCGTCGCGGCGCGTGTCGAAGCGCAGGCTCTGGCGCGTCGCGGCGGCATCGCCGAGCATGTCGCGGGTGAACTCCCCCGCGCGGTCACGGAGCATCATCAAGGCGCCGTCCGGCGCGCGCCACGCCAGATGGCGCCCATCCCCCGTCACCAGCAGGTCGGGCGGCTGATGCGTCAGCGCCACCGCCGCGCCGACAAGCGCGGGAAGACATCCCAGCCAGCGCACCGGCGTTCGCCACAGGCAGAGCCACACGCCGCCAGCGATCATTGCGGCGAAGGCGGCATTGGGCATGGTCGGCAGCAGCGCCGTGGCACCGGGCGCGGCGGCCACCATGGCGGCAAGGCCGACCAGAAATTGCAGGGACAGCCCGGTCAGCCACCAGAGCGGCGCGCCCAGCCCGGCCATGTCGGCGCACAGGGCCAGCGCCTCCAGCGGCATGATGACGAAGGTGGTGAACGGAATGGCGATGATGTTGGCGAGCGCCCCGTAGAGGCCGGTGCGGTTGAAATGAAACAGCGCGATCGGCGACAGCGCCAGTTCGACCGCGACCCCGGTCAGCAGCAGCGCGCCCCCCGCCCGCGCCAGCCGCCAGCCGGCATTTTCCGGGCGCCGTCCGAAGCGGCGCTGCATCAGCGGGCTTTCATACAGCGCGATGATCGCCGTGACGGCGCCGAAGGAGAGCTGGAAACTCGGGCCGACGATCGCCTCGGGCCAGAGCAGCAGAATGAAGGTGGCGCCCGCCGCCACGGTGCGCAGCGAAATCGCCTCGCGCCCCACCGCGATGCCGGCGAGCACGATCAACGCGGCGAGACAGGACCGGACGGTCGGCACCTCCGCCCCGGCGATCAACGTATAGAGGATGCCGGCGACGGCGGCGGCGATGGCCGCCAGCAGCGTGATCGGCATCCTGAGCGCCAGCCAGGGGCTGAGCGCCAGCAGGCGACGCATGGCGATCATCATGAAGCCGACGACTGCGCTGACGTGCAGGCCCGAAATGCTGAGCAGATGGGCGAGGCCTGAATCGCGCATGTCCTGAACCACCGGCGCGGGAATGCCGCCCTGGTCGCCCGTCACCAGCGCCGCCGCGATGCCGCTTTGCGTGGCCGGCAGGCGTGACTGGACGTGGGCGGTCAGCCGCGCCCGGATATCGTCCAGCCCGGCTTTCCAGCCCCGCGCTGGCGCTGCCGCCATGACGTCGACCAGCCCCAGCGCCCGGCCGGTCGCACCCAGCCCCTGGAACCATGCGATGCGCGGGAAGTCATAGCCGCCCGGTGCCAGGGGTGGTGGGGGCGGCATCAACCGCGCCCGGACGCTGATGCGCGCGCCTGGCCGAATCGCCGGGTCCGCCTCCCCCGCGATGTTGAAGCGCACGAGCGGCGGCAGTCCGACGCCGGCATCGCGCACCCACAGGCGCGTCTGGCCCCGTTGCGGCAGGCGGTCGATGCGTTCGACCGTCCCCTCGACCACCGTGATGACGGGCCGTTCGAGGCGTGGCGTCGCGACCCGTTCGGCCCGCCACCAGATATGCGCCAGCCCCAGCGCGACGAGCAGCCCGAACACCAGCAGGCACCGGCCCGCCCGTCCGCCAAGCGCAAGGCCGGCCATGGCAAGCCCGCTGCCCACGGCGGCGCAGCCGATCCACGAGGCCGGGCCGGGCAGCGCGAACCATGCCGCGACGCCCATGCCGATCGCCACGGGAATCCACAGGACGAGGCGTTCCGATTCCGCCGCCAGCCACCGTTCGATGCCCGCGCGCGCAAGCGCCGCCGCCGTCGCGATGCGTCGCCACGGCGCGGTTTGAACCGCCGCAAACGCTATGCTAGACACCCCCGCCTCCGTATTCCCCACCCCTCCATTGGGAGCTTCCCGCCTTGGGCGCAAGCATCGAGCCCGCCGCAGTCGTCACGCGCTTTGCGCCCTCGCCGACCGGATTTCTCCACATCGGCGGCGCGCGCACGGCGCTGTTCAACTTTCTGTTTGCGCGCCATCATGGCGGGCGTTTCCTGCTGCGTATCGAGGATACCGACCGCGCCCGTTCGACCGACGCGGCGATCGACGCGATCCTCGACGGCATGCGCTGGCTGGAACTCGATTGGGATGGCGAGGCGGTCTATCAGTTCGCCCGCGCCGCCCGCCACGCCGAAGTGGCGCATGCGCTGCTGGAAAACGGCAAGGCCTATCGCTGCTATGCGACGCCGCAGGAGCTGGAGGAGATGCGCGCCGCCCAGCGCGCCGCCAAGCAGCCGATGCGCTATGACGGCCGCTGGCGCGACCGCGATCCCGCCGAAGCGCCCGAGGGCGCGCCCTTCGTCGTCCGCCTCAAGGCGCCGCGCGACGGCGAGACGGTGATCGAGGATCGCGTTCAGGGGCGTGTCACCGTGCGCAACGCCGAGCTGGACGACATGGTCCTGCTGCGCTCCGACGGGACGCCGACCTATATGCTGGCCGTCGTCGTCGACGATCACGACATGGGCGTCACCCATATCATCCGCGGCGACGACCATCTCAACAACGCCTTCCGCCAGCTTGCCCTGATCGACGCCCTCGGCTGGCCCGAGCCGGTTTACGCGCATATCCCGCTGATTCACGGCGCGGACGGCGCCAAGCTGTCGAAACGGCACGGCGCGCTTGGCGTCGACGCCTATCGCGACGAGCTGGGCATGCTGCCCGAGGCGGTCGACAATTACCTGCTACGTCTCGGCTGGGGCCATGGCGACCAGGAGATCATTGATCGCGCGGAAGCCGTCCGGCTGTTCGACCTCGACGGGGTCGGCCGCTCCCCGGCGCGCTTCGATCTCAAGAAGCTGGAAAGCGTCAACGCCCATTATCTGCGGGCCGCCGACGATGCCCGGCTGACGGCGCTGATCGCCCCGCGTATCGAATCCGTTCTGGGGCATGAACTGCCCGCCGATTCCACCGGATTGTTGCAGGGCATCATTCCGGAATTGAAGCCAAGGTCCAAGACTTTGAATGAGTTAGCGGCCGGCGCGACCTTTCTGTTTCGCACCCGCCCGCTGACGCTCGACGAACGCGCGGCGAAGCTGCTAGAGGGTGACGGTCGCCTCTTGCTGGAGCGGGTTCGCCACGCGCTGGCGGATGCTCCGGCTTGGGAGGCAGAGACGCTCGATGCCGCTGTGCGCGCCCTCGCCGAAGACCTTTCGGTCGGTCTTGGCAAGATCGCTCAGCCGCTTCGCGCGGCGCTTACCGGGCAGACGACGTCGCCCGGCATTTTCGACGTGCTCTTGGCGCTCGGCCGGGACGAGAGCATGGGACGCATTGATGATCTGCTCGCATCGGTCCCGGCCGGTGCGGGGGAGAATGAGACGGGGAAATTGTAGATGGCAGATAAAAGCGCCAAGCTGGAACTCGACGGCCGCACCGTGGACTATCCGGTGCTGTCCGGCACGGTCGGGCCGGATGTTGTCGATATTCGTCGTCTTTATGGCGATACCGACGCCTTCACCTACGATCCCGGTTTCACCTCGACCGCGAGCTGCCGTTCCGAGATCACCTATATCGACGGCGATCAGGGTATCCTCCTCCATCGCGGCTATCCGATCGACCAGCTCGCCGAAAAGTCGAGCTTCATGGAAGTCTCCTACCTGCTCCTGCACGGCGAGCTGCCGACCAAGGCGGAGAAGGAAAAGTTCGAATACACGATTTCCCGCCACACCATGCTGCACGAGCAGCTGGCAACCTTCTACCAGGGCTTCCGGCGCGATGCGCACCCGATGGCGATCATGTGCGGCGTCGTCGGCGCGCTCAGCGCCTTCTATCATGATTCGACCGACATCGACGATCCGCAGCAGCGGATGATCGCCAGCCACCGCCTGATCGCGAAGATGCCGACGATCGCGGCCATGGCCTATAAATTCTCGCTGGGGCAGCCCTTCATCTACCCGGACAATTCGCTGTCCTACACCGGCAACTTCCTGCGCATGACCTTCGGCGTGCCGGCGGAGGAATATGAGGTCGATCCCATCATCGAAGCGGCGATGGACAAGATCTTCATCCTGCATGCCGATCATGAGCAGAACGCATCGACCTCGACGGTCCGCCTCGCCGGCTCGTCGGGCGCCAATCCCTTCGCCTGCATCGCGGCCGGCATCGCCTGCCTGTGGGGCCCGGCGCACGGCGGCGCCAACGAAGCGGCGCTCAACATGCTCCGCCAGATCGGCTCGGTCGACAAGATCCCGGAATATATCGCCCGCGCGAAGAACAAGGACGACCCGTTCCGCCTGATGGGCTTCGGCCACCGCGTCTACAAGAACTA
>CAZACH010000081.1:0-8611 GCA_964483275.1 uncultured Sphingomonadaceae bacterium
GCGATGCAGGCAGCTGTTGTAGAAGGCCTTGAATTCGTCCTCGCCCGAACGAACGATGAAATAGGAGAGCGGGCCGACCTCGAAGGGCACGCGGTCGCCGACCTGGGGAATATCCTCCTCGCGGCAGGCATAGAGCCACTGCTTCTGCCAGACGCGCTCCAGCTCCCGCTTGAAATAATCCTGATCGTAATAGCGCTTGTAATCGACCTGCTTGTTGTGCGGCTCATAATCGCCGCGCGCCTGCATGGCCGTGCTCTGGCCCATGGAATCCCGCTTCCATAGCTCCCCGATCACCGGCCGTTCGGCATTGCCGTAACCACGCTGCATCTCGCGATTGGTCGTCGCCATCCCATCTCTCCTGCACGTTTGCCGGCCTTTCCCGGCGGCAATCCGTATGTTGGCATACTTTTGGCCGTGCTTCAAGGCGTGGGACCGCCCCGCCGGGCGGCGTTCAGCGCTCCAGCCCGGCCAGCCATTCGCCGATCATGGCGCGGCCGGCGGCGACGGCGGCGGGGCCATGGCGGTCGTGATCGGCGCGCATGCCGGGAACGTCCCGCCCGGCTTCCACCACCGATTCCGGCCATTGCTCGATCCAGGCGTCGAAGCGGGGGTCCTCGCCCATTTCGGCGTGGAATTGCAGGGCGAGCAGGTTGGCGCCGCGCCGGAACGCCTGATGCGCATAGACATGGCTGGACGCCAGCAGCTCGACGCGCTCCGGCAGGTCGAAGGTGTCGCCATGCCAGTGCAGGACCGGCACGCCGTCCAGATGACGCAACGGCGACGGCAGGTCGGATCGCACCGTCACCGGATGGAAGCCGACTTCCTTGCGAGGCCCGGCAAAGACATGGGCGCCGAGCGCTGCCGCCATCATCTGCGCCCCGAAGCAGACGCCCAGGGTCGGCCGCTCCGCCTCCAGCCGCAGCGCGAGGCGGCGAAGCTGGCAGCCGATCCATGGATAGACGTCCTGCTCATAGACGCCCATCGGGCCGCCCATCATGATGAGCAGGTCTGGCTCGCGCAGATCGACGTCGGGGAATGCGGGGTCGGTCACGTCGATGCGCGACACGGCATAGCCCGCCGCCTCGATCGGCGCGCGGAAGCCGGCGACACCTTCATGGGGGACGTGGCGGATGATCAGCGCGTTTTTCACGCCCGATCAGATAGGCCATGCGAAGCCGATCCGTAACATAGCGATTATTTAGCCCGCCTAAGTCCCGTTGCCGCCGGCGCGGCGAGCGCCTTGAAAATCCACGATATTCGCCCGCGACGGCGCGCATTCCGACGCGCGTGCGCCACCCGGCGGCAATCGTTAGACCGCCCTTAACCTTATCTTCCTAGATTGAGCGGCCTGTTGAGACGCCCGAAGGAAATGCGATGCGGCGTGCGAATACACGCGCGATCCTGCTGGTAGATGACGAACCCGCCCAGCGGCGGTTGAACGGCGCGCTGTTCCAGCGGCACGGCTGGACGGTGCGCGAGGCCGGCGACGGGGCCGAGGCGATCGCCCTCCTCACCGGAAAGCAGGGCGAAGCGGTCGACGCCGTGCTGCTCGACAATTCCATGCCGGGCAATAGCGGGCTGGAAGTGCTCGCGGCCGTCCGGCCGGAGCGGCCGGACCTGCCGATCATCATGCTCACCGCGCATAATTCGCTTGCCACCGCCGTCGCGGCGATGCGGGCGGGCGCGACCGACTTCCTCGTCAAGCCCGCCAATCCCGAGCGGCTTCTCGCCGCCGTCGAAAATGCGGTGGCCGATGGCGAGGACAGCGGCGAGCTGCGCCCGCTCTCGGAAAAGCTGGACCAGACTCTGCCGTTCGAGGAGATCGTCGGCTCCGCGCCGGCATTCCGCGCCGCGCTCGCCATCGCCGCCAAGGCCGCGCGCGCCCATATTCCGGTGTTGATCGAGGGCGAAAGCGGCGTCGGCAAGGAGGTCGTCGCCAAGGCGATCCACGCGGCATCGCCGCGCGCGCGGCGCCCGCTGGTCGTCGTCAATTGCGGCGCCATCCCGCCCAATCTCGCCGAATCCGTCCTGTTCGGGCATGAGAAAGGCAGCTTCACCGGGGCGATCAACAGCCATAGCGGCCGCTTCCAGGAGGCGGATGGCGGCACGCTGTTCCTCGACGAGATCGGCGAACTGCCGCCGGAGGGCCAGGTGCGCCTGCTGCGCGCGCTGCAATCGGGCGAGATCGAGCCGGTCGGCAGCCGCAATCCCGTCACCGTCGACGTGCGCGTGATCGCGGCGACCAACCGCGATCTTGCGGCCGAAGTGGCGGCAGGACGGTTCCGCGAGGACCTTTATTACCGGCTCGCCGTCGTGCAGGTGGCGATCCCGCCCCTGCGCGAGCGCGCGGGCGACGTCTCGCGGCTGACCCGCCACCTGTTGACGCGCATCTGCCAGCAGCCGGGCATGCGGCCGCTCGGCATCACCGACGCCGCGCTCGACCTGCTGCGCCGCTATAGCTGGCCCGGCAATGTCCGCCAGCTCCAGAACGCCCTGTTCCGCGCCGCCGTGCTGTGCGAGGGCGAGGCGCTGGTGCCGGAAGACTTCCCGCAGCTCGAAGCGCAGGCGCGGCAATCCATCCTGCCCCCCGCCGCCCCCTATGAGGCGGCCGGCGTCACCCTGTTCTCCAGCGACGGCCACATCCGCTCGCTGGAGGAGATCGAGGCCGACATCATCCGCCTCGCCATCGGCCATTATCGCGGCAGGATGAGCGAAGTGGCGCGCCGCCTGCAAATCGGCCGTTCGACATTGTATCGAAAGCTGGGGGAACTGGGGATCGACGTGGCGGCGTGAGGGAGCGTGGGGGAACAGGTTTGCTTACCTGCCCTCCAACCCCTCCAGCCCCTACCACCTCCGTTCGTCCTGAGCCTGTCGAAGGACGACTGCGCCGGCTTTCATGGCCGCTTGGGTCCATAGATGAGTGACGGTTTGTGCTGTCGTCCTTCGACAGGCTCAGGACGAACGGAGGTGGAAAAGGGGGGGTGGGGGAACCCTGCGCCCCATGGCTCACCCCGGCGTCAGCGCCGCATCGCGCAGGCCGCGCCAGACCCGCATCGCCTGCACGCTTTCCGCGACATCATGGACCCGCAGCATCTGCGCGCCCTGCCCCAGCCCCTGCATCAGCAGCGCGAGCGAGCCGCCGAGGCGCGCATCGACCGGCGCTTCGTTGGACAGGGCGCCGACGATGCGCTTGCGGCTGGCGCCAAGCAGGATCGGGCAGCCGAGGCCGTGGAACAGCGACAGTCCGTTGAGCAGGGCGAGGTTGTGCGCCAGCGTCTTGCCGAAGCCGATGCCCGGATCGACCAGGATGCGCTCGCGCGCGACGCCCGCCGCCACCGCCTCCGCGATGCGTTCCTCCAGCCAGTCATAGACGTCGAGCAGCACATCGTCATAGCGCGGCGCCTGCTGCATGGTTTCCGGCCCGCCCTGATGATGCACCAGCACCACCGGCGCGCCGGCGCCGGCGACCACCGCCATCGCGCGCGGGTCGAAGCATAGCGCCGACACGTCGTTGACGAGGTGCGCGCCCGCCGCGATGGCAGCCTCCATCACCGCCGCCTTGCGGGTGTCGATCGAGACGGCGACGCCGCTGTGGGCCAGCCGCTCGATCACCGGCACGACGCGCGCGATCTCGTCGCCTTCCCAGATCGTGGCGGCGCCGGGACGGGTCGACTCCCCGCCAATATCGACGATCGAGGCCCCGGCGGCGGCATGGTCGATCGCCACGGCCGCGCCCTCCCCGGCATCGCCGACGCGGCCACCGTCGGAAAAGCTGTCCGGCGTCAGGTTGAGGATCGCCATGATATGCGGCTGGTCGAACCGCAGCACCCGCCCGCCCAGCGTCAGCGGCGCGCGGGACGCCGTCAGCCGCTCCAGCAGCGGCCGCGCCGCGTCGGGCAGGTCGTCCAGCCGGTCGACCGCCACGAGGCGCTGTTCCGTGCGCCGGCCGCCGGCGCGGACGATCAGCTCGACCGCCGAGAACCACAGCAGGCCGCCCGCCAGCCGCAGCAGCTTGCCGTCATGGCCGAAGGGCGCTTCGACGAAGCCCGTCGGCCGCAGATAGAGCCGCCCGCCGGCCGGCGGCGCGTCAGCCATCGCCGAGCGTGGCGCGATAGCGCGTGCGCAGATCGTCCAGGCAGACGAGATTGCTGCCCTGGTCGACATGCCAGAAGGTCCAGCCATTGCAGCTCGGCGCGCCCTGCGCGGCGGCGCCGAGCTGGTGGATCGACCCCGCCTTCTCGCCCATCTGGACGCTGCCGTCGGCGCGGACATTGGCCCGCCAGCGACGCTTGAGGTCGGTGAGAGTCGCGCCCGGCTCGATCAGGCCGGTCTCGATCAGCGCGCCGAACGGGATGCGCGGCGCGGCGCGTTTGGTCTGCATGGTTTCCATCGCGGATTCATCGAGCGGCAGCACGCTGGCGATCCGCTCCCGCGCCACGGCGCAATAGCGCGGCTCGCGCTCGATGCCGATGAAGTGGCGGCCGAGGCGCCGGGCGACGGCGCCGGTCGTGCCGGTGCCGAAAAACGGGTCGAGCACCACGTCGCCCGGCTTCGACGTCGCGAGCAGCAGGCGATAGAGCAGCGCCTCGGGCTTTTGCGTCGGATGCGCCTTGACGCCGTCGGTCTTGATGCGCTCCCCGCCCGAACAGATCGGCAGCACCCAGTCGGAGCGCATCTGCACTTCGTCGTTGAGCGCCTTCATCGCCTGATAGTTGAAGGTGTAGCGGGCATTCTCCCCCTTCGAGCACCAGATCAACGTCTCATGCGCGTTGGTGAAGCGGGTGCCCTTGAAGTTGGGCATCGGGTTCGACTTGCGCCAGACGATGTCGTTCAGCACCCAATAGCCGATGTCCTGAAGCGCCGCGCCGACGCGGAAGATGTTATGATAGCTGCCGATTACCCACAGGCAGCCGTCATCCTTCAGCACGCGCCGCGCCGCCTTCAGCCAGGCGTGGGTGAAGCGATCGTAACTGGCGAGATCGTCGAACTTGTCCCAATCGTCGTCGACGGCATCGACGCGGCCGCCTTCCGGGCGGAACAGATCGCCGCCAAGTTGCAGATTATAAGGCGGATCCGCGAAGATCAGGTCCACGCTTTTCTCCGGCATCGCGTTCATCGCGGCGATGCAATCCCCCTCGACGACATGGTCGAGCGCAAGCCCCTTCATTCAGTCCCCCATCACCAAACCCGCCCTTGGTGAGTCAGCCGGACTTATCGGTCAAGCTCAATAACTAAGAAGGTTATCCACAAGGATGCTCACAGGTTTGCGGCAGGCCGGGCCAAGCCACGACATATGGAGTCTCGCCGGAATCCGGGACTCAATCTCTAGTGGTGTGGCCCGAAGGACTCAGCTCGTCGCATTCAGAGCAGGCAGAGCTGCGCGACCGGCGCGAAGCTGCGCCGATGGAGGGGCGACGGACCCAGCTCGGCCAGCGCCGCGAGGTGGGCGGGCGTGCCATAGCCCTTGTTCGACGCCCAGCCATAGCCGGGATGGCTGGCATGGTGATCGGCCATGATCCGGTCGCGCGTCACCTTGGCGATGATCGAGGCGGCGGCGATGGAGCGGCACAGCGCATCGCCCCCCACCACCGGCCGCGCCGGATAGCGCCATTTCGGGCAGCGGTTGCCGTCCACCAGCACCATCACCGGCTCCACCCCCAGCGCATCGACGGCGCGCTGCATCGCCAGCATCGTCGCCTGATAGATGTTGATGCGGTCGATTTCCTCGACATCCGCGATGCCGACGCCGACGCCCGCCAGCTTGCGGATGCGGGCATAGAGCGCCTCGCGCACGTCCTGCGAAAGCTTCTTGCTGTCGTTGAGGCCCTGCGGCACCCGGCGGCGGTCGAGCACCACCGCGGCCGCCACGACCGGCCCCGCCAACGGTCCGCGCCCCGCCTCGTCGACGCCGACGACCGGATCGGCATAGAGCCGCTCATAGCGGAAAGACGGCTGCTGCCTCCCCGCCACCGCTAGGCCTGCGTTGCGCCTTCATCCGCCGGGCGGCGTCCCAGCGAATGGCCGATCGGACCGCTGCCCGCGCCGAAGCCGGGCGCGGCGAGCAGGGCGGCGCGCACATAGGCGCGGGCGCGGGCAATGGCGTCGGCCAGCGCCAGCCCCTGCCCCAGCCCGCAGGCGATGGCGGTGGCCAGCGTGCAGCCGGTGCCATGGCTGTGCCGTGTGTCGATGCGGTTCTGCTTCCAGCGGATGGCGTCGCCATGTGTCGGCACCAATATGTCGACCACGGTTTCGTCCGCGCCCAGATGCCCGCCCTTGGCCAGCACCGCGCAGCCATGCGCCACCATCAGCCGCCGCGCCGCGCTCTCGGCGGAATCCGCGCCGCTGACCGTCGCGCCGGCCAGCACCTCCAGCTCGGGAATATTGGGCGTGGTCACGGTGGAGGCGGCCATCAGCCGGCGAAACGCGCCGACCGTCTGCGGATCGGACAGCACCGACCCGCTGGTCGCGACCATCACCGGATCGAACACGATCGGCACGCCCTTCAGCCGCGCCAGCCGGTCGGCGACCGCCGTGGCGGTCTCCGCGCTGCCGATCATGCCGATTTTGACCGCATCGACGCCGATATCATCGATCACCGCGTCCATCTGCGCGATCACGGTTTCGGGCGGCATCCTGACGACGCCGGTGACGCCGAGCGTATTCTGCACGGTGATCGCCGTGATCGCCGTCATGGCGAAGCCGCCCAGCATGGTCGCGGTCTTGATGTCGGCCTGGATTCCGGCACCGCCGCCGGAATCCGATCCGGCAACGATGAGTACGCGCGCTACCTCACTCATACCTACGCCGCCTTACGCACCGCCTCACAAATATTATCGACCAGTTCGGCAACCAGTTGCTCGTCCTCGCCCTCGGCCATGACGCGGATCAGCGGCTCGGTGCCCGACTTGCGAATGACCAGCCGGCCGGAGCGGTCGAGCCGGCTCTCCGCCTCGGCGATCACCTTCTTGACGTCCGCATGTTCCAGCGGCTGGCCGCCCGCGAACCGGACATTCCGGAGCAGCTGCGGCAGCGGCGTGAACAGGCTGAGCGCCTCGCTGGCGCGCCGGCCGGTCTCGACCAGCGTCGACAGGATCTGAAGCCCCGCCACCAGCCCGTCGCCGGTGGTCGCATAGTCGGTGAGGATGATATGGCCGGACTGCTCGCCGCCGACATTGAAGCCGCCCTCGCGCATCGCCTCCAGCACATAGCGGTCGCCGACCTGCGAGCGGCGCAGCGACAGGCCCAGCCCCTCGACGAACCGCTCCAGCCCGAGGTTGGACATCACCGTCGCGACGATGCCGCCGCCGCGCAGCCGCCCCGCCTCGTGCCAGCCCTTGGCGAGGCAGGCCATGAGCTGGTCGCCGTCCACCACCCGCCCCTTCTCGTCGATGACGATCAGGCGGTCCGCGTCGCCGTCGAGGGCGATGCCGATGTCGGCGCGCGTCTCGATCACCTTGTCGCGCAGCGATTGGGTGTGCATCGACCCGACGCCCTCGTTGATGTTGGTGCCGTCCGGCGCGACGCCGAGCGGGATGACCTCCGCTCCCAATTCCCACAGCACGGCGGGCGCCACCGTATAGGCGGCGCCATGCGCGCAATCTATGACGATGCGCAGCCCGTCGAGCCGCAGATGGTCGGGAAAGGTCGATTTGGCGGAGTGGATGTAACGGCCGCGCGCGTCCTCGATCCGCCGGGCGCGGCCGATCTGCTCCGACGCGGCGAGCACCGGCGCCGCCTCGATCAGCCGCTCGATCGCGGCCTCGTCGGCGTCGGACAGCTTGAAGCCGTCCGGCCCGAACAGCTTGATGCCATTGTCGCAATAGGGATTGTGGCTGGCCGACACCATGACGCCGAGGTCGGCGCGCATCGACTTGGTCAGCATGCCGATCGCCGGGGTCGGCATCGGCCCCACCAGCACCACGTCCATGCCGACCGAGGTGAAGCCGGCGGTCAGCGCCGATTCCATCATATAGCCCGACAGCCGCGTATCCTTGCCGATCACGACGCGATGGCGATGGTCGCCGCGCATGAAGTGGGCGCCGGCGGCCTGACCGACCCGCATCGCGATTTCCGGCGTCATCGGCGCGCTGTTGGTCCGTCCGCGAATGCCGTCGGTGCCGAAATATCTGCGCGTCATCCAAGCCCTTTCCTGTCCGCGCCGCCTGCGATGGCGCGGCTGAACGCCGTCAATAGCGCCAAACCCCGGCGGTGGCGAGATGGCGGGATCACAATGGCCGGGTTTCTTCCGGCCGGACCGGCACGCCCGACGCCTGCGGCTCGGCCAGTGTGGCGGTGCCGGCAAGGTCGCGCGCCTCGTCACCCAGCGTGTCGAGGTGCATCAGCCGCTTGAACAGGGGCGAGATCAGGATCACGCCGACCCCCACCGCGACCGCGATCCAGCCGACGGTGGTATAGACGTCGGTGACGCGATCCGGGCCGACATCCTCGCCGCCGCCGGTGGCGCTGGCGATCAGCCCGGCGGTGAAATTGCCGGTCGCCGAGGCGAAGAACCAGGTGCCCATGATCAGGCCGACCATGCGCGGCAGGGCCATCTTGGTCATCGCCGAAAGTCCGACCGGCGACAGGCACAGCTCGCCCATGGTGTGGAGCA
>CAZACH010000082.1:0-8596 GCA_964483275.1 uncultured Sphingomonadaceae bacterium
TCGATCGCTTCATCGTCGAGCCGGCCGTGACCGGCCAGCGCCATATCGTCAGGCTCGCCGGCGCCGTCGACATTGCCGACGGCCGCGCCCGGATCAACGCCGATGCGGCGGCCGAGCGTGGCGCGGGCGTCGCCGGCGGCGATACGCTGCGGCTGGTGCTGGATGCCGTGCCCGACGTCAATCGCCTGCAGATCGAGGCGGCGCTGAACGCCCCGGCCGGCGGTGTGGTCGACAGTTTCTCCGGCCTGGGCCGTCCGCTCGCCTTCGCGCTCAACGGGCGTGGCGACTGGGCAAGCTGGCAGGGGCGGCTGACCGGCAATTCGGCGGGCGCGCCGCTCGCCGACCTCGCGCTTACGGCGAAGGACGGGCTGTTCACCGTCAAGGGCAACGCCATGCCCGGCGCGGTGCTGGAGGAAGGGCCGGCGACGCGGCTGGCCGAGCCGGCGATCGCCCTCGACCTCGCCGCCAAGCTGGGCGAACGCCGCGCCGACATCCGCTTCTCGGCGCGGTCCGACGCGATGACGGCGACGGCGCAAGGCATGCTGGACCTCGGCCAGAACCGTTTCGGCGATTTCCGGGTGGCGGCCGCCTTGCTCAAGCCCGGCTCCATCGCCGAGAATCTGCGCGGCCGTGACGTCCGCTTCGCCGCCCTGCTCGATGGGCCGTTCGGCACGCCGACCATGGCCTATGAGGTGTCGGCGGCGATGATCGGCTTTGGCGAGACCGCCGTCGAGGGGCTGTCTGCCTCCGGCCGCGCCACCGTCGACGCCGAACGCATCCTGATCCCGCTGTCCGCCACGGCGCGCCGCGTCACCGGCCTCAACGCCGCCGCCGGCGGGTTGCTCGAAAACCTGTCGCTGAACGGCGACTTCGCCTGGGCGAACGGCCGACTGCTGTCCGATAATCTGCGGCTGCGCTCTCGCAATATCGACGCCACCGCGATCATCGTCGCGGACATGGCGGAGGGCCGCTATACGGGCGCGCTCAAGGGCCGCGTCAACGACTATCAGGTCGACGGGCTGGGCCGCGTCAACCTCGTCACCGATGCCGAGTTGCGCACCGGCGCCAATGGCGGCTTCGGCATCGGCGGCGTCATCCGCGTCGCCACCAGCCGCATCGACAACGCCACGCTGCGCGACAATCTCGGCGGAAACGCCGTGACGACAGCCCGTTTCGACTTCGACGAAAATGGCGTGGCGACGATCCGCGACCTGCGCCTGACCGCGCCGGCCTTCCGCATCACCGACGGCGGCGGCCGCTACAACACCGCCACCGGCGCCATAGATTTCCGCGCGGTGGCGACCTCGACCCAATATGGGCCGCTCGCCGTCACGGCGACCGGCACGCTGGAGCGGCCGCGTGCGGTGCTGCGGGCGGAACGGCCGGGGCTGGGCGTCGACCTGCGCGACCTCGTCGCCGAGTTGGAGGGCACCGCCGCCGGCTATCAGGTGCGGGCGCGCGGCGAGTCCGCCTATGGGCCGGTGGTCGCCGACGTGCTGATCCGTTCGGGGCAGGGGCCGCTTGCCATCGACGTCAACACCGCCCGCTTCGCCGGCGTCGATTTCCGAGGGCGGCTGGTCCAGACGGCCGCCGGGCCGTTCGCGGGGCAACTGACGCTGGCCGGTTCGGGATTGAACGGCGATATCCGTTTGAGCGCGGCGGGCGCCAACCAGCGCGCCGACATCAACGCCGTCGCCAATGCCGGCAATATTCCGGGCGATGTCCCGATCACCATCGGCAGCGGCACGATCCGGGGCACCGCCATTCTCTTGCCCGACGGACCATCGCTGAACGGCGCCTTCGCCTTCGCCGACGTGCGGCGCGGCGACCTGATCGTCACCAGGGCGCAAGGCCGCGTCGATTATGCGCAGTGGCGCGGCACCGGGGCGCTCGCCGCCAATGGCCGGGCGAGCGCGCCGTTCGACGTTGCGGCCCAGGCCTCCTTCGCGCCGGAGCGGATCGTCGCCAATGCACGCGGCACCGCCAACGGCATCGCTTTCCGCCTCGCCGCGCCCGCCGTCGTCAGCAAGGTCGGCGCCGACTGGCAATTGCAGCCGGCGACGCTGGTGCTGCCGCAGGGCCGCGCGATCCTGTCGGGGCGTTATGGCGCATCGACGCAGTTCACGGCCCGGCTCGACAAGCTGGACGTCGGCATCGTTCAGGCGTTCGTGCCGGGCCTCGGCCTCGGCGGCAAGGCGTCGGGCCGGATCGACTATGCCGCCCCGGCGGGCGCGACCGTGCCGACGCTCAATTCCCGCATCGACATCGCCGGCTTCACCCGCAGTTCGGCCTATGTCGTGTCGGAGCCGGTCGACATTGCGACGCTCGGCACGCTGGATGACAATGGCGGCGCATTCCGGGCGGTCATCCGGCGCGGTTCGAGTGTCGTCGGCCGCATCCAGGCGCAGCTCGCCCCGCTCGGCGCGGGTGCAGGGCTGAGCGAGCGGCTGTTCGCCGCCCCGCTGTCCGGCGGCATCCGCTATAACGGCCCGTCCGAAGTGCTGTGGACGCTCACCGGCATCGCCGGGCAGGAAGTGACCGGCCCGATCGCGCTTGCCGCCGATTTCGGCGGGCGGCTCGATCAGCCCACGCTGAACGGCGTGCTGCGCGCCAACGCGCTGCGCTATGAGAACAGCGAATTCGGCACCGTCATCCGCAACATCGCGCTCGACGGCCGTTTCACCCAGTCGCGGCTGGAGATCGCCAGCTTCACCGGCCGCGCCGGCGACGGCTCGGTCAGCGCCAGCGGCACGGTCGGCCTCGATGCGGCGAGCGGCTTTCCGATCAACCTCAATGCCCGGCTCGACCGCGCGCAACTGGCGCACAGCGATGCGCTCGGCGCCACCGTCTCCGGCACGCTCGGCATCACCAACAGCCAGGCCGAGGGCGGCATGATCAAGGGCGATCTGCGCATACCGGAGGCCCGCTACCAGATCATCATGCAAGGCGCCGCCGAGGTCGCCGAGCTTGAGGGTGTCCGCCGCCGCACCGACCGCCCGGACGAGAAGAAACCTGAAGCGGCCAGCGCCTTCGCCAACAACTGGCGGCTCGACGTGCGCATCCGCGCCGACAACCAGATCTTCGTCAGCGGCATGGGGCTGGAAGCCGAATGGGCGACGGACCTGCGCGTGCGCGGCACCGCCAGCGATCCGGTCGTCACCGGCTCGCTGAATGTCGTGCGCGGCACCTATTCCTTCGCCGGGCGGCGCTTTGAGCTGGATGACAGCGGGCGCGTCAGCTTTGAAGGCGGGCCGATGCTCGACCCGCAGCTCGCGTTGGCCGCGACCACCACCGTCGAAGGCGTGACGGCGACCATCAACATCGACGGCAGCGCGCAGAATCCGCAGATCAGCTTCACGTCCACGCCGTCGCTGCCGCAGGACGAGGTGCTGTCGCGGCTGCTGTTCGGTGAATCGGTGACGTCGCTGTCGCCGACCCAGGCGATCCAGCTCGCCGCCGCGCTCAATTCGCTGCGTGGCTCGGGTGGCGGCCTCAATCCGCTCGGCAAGCTGCGCTCGGCCACCGGCATCGACCGGCTGCGCGTGCTCGGCGCCGACAAGACCGCCGGGCGCGGCACGGCGCTGGCGGCCGGGCAATATATCTCCAACGACATCTATGTGGAGGTCATCACCGACGCGCGCGGCTTTACCGCGACCCAGCTGGAGATCGCCCTGTCGCGCGCGCTCAGTGTTCTCAGCCAGACCGGCTCCTTCGGCGGATCGAGCGTAAGCCTCCGCTATTCAAAGGATTATTGATCGACAGGGGTCGGATTGAAACAGCTCGTTAAGGATTTGGCGCCATCCTGATCGGCCTCCATGGATGGAACCGTCACGTTGCTGTTACAGGCCGGAATATCGCGCTGCCCCGTCAGGCACATCGTCCTGCCTGTCGTCGTCGGCGTGGCCGTTGTCGCGGCGCTGGTCGCCAGCTTCCTGTTCTGGTCGACGGCGGAGGCCAATCAGGCGGCGGCCGAGCGGCAGCGGCGAATCGCCGCGACGATCCTGAACCACACGATCCAGTCGGTCGCGCATGATCAGGAAGGCGCGACGGTGTGGGACGACGCCGTGCGCCACGCGAAGGCGCCGGTGCTCGACCTCGACTGGATCGACAATAATCTGGGCGTCTGGTTCCACGACCATTTCGGGCATGACGAAACCTATATTCTGACCGACAAGGGCGAGGCGATCTATGCCATGCGTGGCGGGCACCGGGTGAATCCGTCCGCCTTCGCGCGCTATGTCGCGGACGACGTCCGGCCGGTGATCGCCGAGCTGCGCGAGACGCTGGCCGAGGCCCGGGCGCCCCGCCTCGAATCCGCCTTCCAGTCGCCCGGCGCCATCGACCTCGGCGTGGTCAATGGCCGGCCCGCGATCATCAGCGCCAAGCCGATCGTACCCGACACGCCGGGCCTCGTGCAGCGGGCGGGCAGCGAATATGTCCATCTGTCGATCCGCTATGTCGACCGCTATTTCCCCCGCGACCTGACGCGGGAATATCTGTTCGACCGGCCGCGCTTCGCCTGGTCCTCCGGCGGCGTCGGGCCGCAGGCCTGGCTGCCGCTCGAATCCCGTCACAAGGGCACGATCGGCTATGTGACGTGGCAGCCGTTCGCCCCCGGCACGGCGGTGTTCAGCCGCCTCGCGCCGGCGCTGATCGTGACGCTGCTGTTCGGGGCGCTGGTCGCGACGCTTCTGCTGCGGCGGCTGCGGCTGCGGACGATGCAGCTTCACGCCAGCGAGGCGCATGCGCAGCATCTCGCCTTCCACGATCCGCTCACCGGGCTTGCCAACCGCATGCTGTTCGAAACCCGGCTGGAGCAGGAGTTGGCGGGCGCGCGCGGCGGCGGATCGGGCATCGCCCTGCTGTTGCTCGACCTCGACGGCTTCAAGACCGTCAACGATGCGCTCGGGCATCCGGCGGGCGACGAGATCGTCTGCGAACTGGGCCGCCGGCTGACCGGCCTGACGCGCGGCACCGACACCGTGGCGCGCTGGGGCGGCGACGAGTTCGCGATCATCCAGACCGGCGTCAACACCATCGCCGACGTGGAGATATTGTGCCTGCGGATCATGGAGGCGGTGGCGGCGCCGTTCGAACTGATCGGCAACGACGTCAATATGGGCATCAGCATCGGCGTCGCCTTGTCGGTGCGCCATGGCCATGACCGTGTCGAACTCAGCCGCAAGGCGGACGTCGCGCTCTATTCGGCGAAGGCCGGGGGGCGGGCGCGCTTCGTCATCTTCGACGACACCATGGACGACACGCTGAAGCGCCGCCGCGCGATGGAGAACGATCTGCGCGCCGCGCTCGCCGCCGGCGACCAGTTCGAGCTTTGTTATCAGCCCGTCTATTCGGCCCGCTCAGGCCGCATGAAGGCGGTGGAGGCACTGGTCCGCTGGCGCCATCCGACGCATGGCCTGATGACGCCCGCGACCTTCATCCCGGTGGCGGAGGAAACGGGGTTGATCGAACCGCTCGGCGAATGGGTGCTGGCCCAGGCCTGCGCCGCCGCGCGCGACTGGCCGATCGAAACCATCGCCGTCAACGTCTCGGCGGTGCAGCTGCGCAACCCGCGTTTCGCCGCGCGCGCCATCGCCATTGTGCGGGACAGCGGCCTCGATCCGCGCAAGCTGGAACTGGAGATCACCGAAACCAGCTTCCTCGACAATCTCGGCCATTGCGGCCCCAATCTGGCGGCGCTGCGGGCGCAGGGCATGCGCATCGCGCTGGACGATTTCGGGACCGGCTATTCGTCCTTCAACCATCTTCGCCTGTTCCATGTCGACCGGCTCAAGATCGACCGCTCGTTCGTGCATGGCATTTCGCGCACCGGGAATGAAAGCCCGATCATCCGCGCCATCGTCGAACTTGCCCGGGCGCGCGGCATCGCCGTCACCGCCGAGGGCGTGGAAACCGCCGAGCAGCGGGATTTTCTGGCCGATATCGGTTGCGATCTGCTGCAAGGCTATCTGTTTTCCCGCCCGGTCGACCGCCGGACGCTCGAAACCCTGCTCATGCCGATGGACGGCGCGATCCGTTCCTGACGTCCCGGCCGGGCCGGGTTAAAGCCGGCCTGCCGCCCCGTCAGCCATTGCCCTGCCTGCGCCGGGTTTCCCAGCCTTTCTTCGCCGCCGCCGAACGGTCCGCCGCCGGCCGCTTCGCGGCGGCGGCACCGCCCGCCTTGCCGCCCTTGCGGGACGAGGCGTGGCTTTCGGCCTTGCCGCGACCGGAACCGGATTTGTTGCCGCCGCCGGATTCCTTGTTCACCGTCGCCCAGGCGCGCCGCTCCGCCTCCTTGTGCGCGACGCCGCGATCCTCATAGCCTTCCTCGATATGCTCGGCCTTGCGCTTCTGCTTGTCGGTATAGCTGCTCTTGTCCCCGCGTGGCATGCGAAGCCTCCTCGACGGAACAGACAGTTCCTTCCCGTCAGGGGGAGGAAGCCCGGTTTTTGGTCGTGAGGCTGTAAACGTCCCGGCCGGACGAGCGTTCCCGCGCCTTCCCGCCGCTTCGGCTCACTTCAGGGCGTCGAGCGTCTTTCCGGCATATTGCGCATCGCGCGGATTGAAGTCGAATTGTTGCACGAAGCGGCGGGTGGTGCCGGAGACGTCGCTCAAGCCCATCAGCTTGAACGTGCCGAGCTTCAGTTCGCGCGGCCGGCGGCCATCATGCTCCATCGTCACGGCGCGCATGAACAACTCGTCATTGCGCGTATAGACGATGTAGGGCGCCAGTATGACTTCCTTTTTATTGTAGACCGCGCGCACACAGGTCCGGCTGGCGATGGCCTGCGACAGCGCGTCGCGATGCTCGGCGCCTTCGCGCACATCCTCTCCGGCCGGGATCGGGGGCGTGACCGGCGCCAGGCGCGCGGACAGGGTGCGGCGCGTCGTCGGTGCGACGGGCGCCGGGGCCGCGACCGCGGCCGGCTGTTCGACCTTCGGGGCGGCTGGCGCTGCGTCTGGCTCCGCCGCGCGGAAGACCGGCTTCAGCTTGGCGCGCGGCCGGGCAGCGGCCGTCGCTTCCGTCGCGGGACGGGCCGGTTCCGCCGGTGCCGGCGCCGGGGCTTCAGCCCGGACCGGGGCGGGTTCGGGCGTCGGCACGGGGGTGGGCGCAGGCGGGGGCGCGGCCTCTGCCGCCGGCGTTTCGCTGGCCTTCCGCGTCGCGCGCTTGTCCGGCTTTGGCATCTCGCTCACCTGATCCGGCGTCCCGCTCTTGCGGCCAAGACCCGATTTCACCGCCAATGCCTTGCGCGTCGCCGCATAATCGGGGGCGACCATGGGGTAATCGGCGGGAAGATTCCAGCGCGCCCGATACTCCTCCGGGCTCAGATCATAGTTCGCCCGCAAATAGCGCTTGAGCAGCTTCATCTTCTTGCCGTCTTCAAGGCAGACGAGATGATCGGGGCGGATCGACTGCGCGATCGGCACGGCCGGCTCGCGCGGTGCCGCCGAAACGGCCGGTTCGTCGCCGAGGCTGCCGACAACGGCGCTCACTGTGGAGATCAGTTCGGGCAGGTCGCTGGTCTCGATCTCGCTGTTGGACAGCAAGGCGGTGACGATCTCCGTCGTGTATATCAGCAGATCCTCCGAACTGATGTCGGTCATGGAAAGCTCCGGCGCGAATAAATGGGGGTCGATGCTGCTCATAACGTGCGGGCGTGGCTTGACAAGTCCGAACGGCGCGAAAACGCGGTAAACGGCACCGGCCCGCGCCGCTGGATGAAATCAGAATATGGCGTCGAACAGGCCGGTCATCGCGGCCCAGGAGCGCGCATCGGCGGTGGCGTCGTAACGCAGGAACTCCGGCATGCCGCGCGCGTCCGCCTCGGGGCTGGTGAAGCTGTGCACCACGCCGCCGTAAAGATGCATCTGCCAGTCGACCTTGCCGTCGCGCATCTCCTTCTCGAAGTCGGCGCGCTGTTCGGGCGGGATGCCGGGATCGTCGGCGCCGATGCAGACCAATATGCTGGCCTTGATATTGGCGGCGTCCTGCGGCGCGACGGTGGCGAGGCCGCTGTGGAAGCCGACGACCGCGCGCAGGTCGGCCCCGCCCCGCGCCAGCTCCAGCGCCATGGTGCCGCCGAAGCAGAAGCCGATGGCGGCGATGCGCCCGGCGTCGACCATGGGCTGGGCGGTCAGCGCGGCGAGTCCACCGCCGGCGCGGGCGCGTATCCGTCCCGGATCGGCGCGCAGCGGCTCCAGCAGTTCGCGCGCGTCGGCCAGCTCGTCATAGAGCTGCGCATTGCCGTGCAGGTCGCAGGCGAGCGCGGCATAGCCCATCTCGGCCAGTCGCCGTGCGCGCGAACGGGCATGGCCGCTGAGTCCGAAGGCTTCGGGAAAGACCAGGATGCCGGGACGCGCGCCGCTTTTACTGTCATCCACATAGAGTTCGCTGTGCATCGACAGGCCGTCCGCGTCATATGTGAGTATTTCGGTCCGCATCCTTCATCCTTTTCGATCGCGCGTTGTCCGCTCTTTTATCCCGTGCCCGTGGTCAACGCCAACGGTCTTTGCGTTGACCCGGCCCGCCTGATCGAGATATTGACCGTCCAGGGTCTCACCATCACGGCATTCGCGGCGCTCATCCGGCGGTGAT
>CAZACH010000083.1:0-8585 GCA_964483275.1 uncultured Sphingomonadaceae bacterium
CCCTGTCATGGCGGCTGGTGATGGCGCCGGACTGGGTGTGGCGGGCCGTCGTCGCGCATGAGGTGGCCCACCTCGCGCACATGAACCACGGCCCCGCCTTCCATGCGCTTGCCGATCGGCTCTCAGGCGATACCGACCGCCCGGCGCGCGTCTGGCTGAAAACCGAGGGTGCCGCGCTGCACCGGGCAGGACGCGGGGGTTAGAGTTTGTCCTGTTCGGAGCATCGGCGATAAATCAGCGCCATCCTTCCCACCGCCGTTCGTCCTGAGCCTGTCGAAGGACGACAGCACCAACTTGCGGGATCTGCTCGGGGACGGACCTTGCAGGAAGGCCTGCGCTGTCGTCCTTCGACAGGCTCAGGACGAACGGGGCCTATTCAACGCTCGCTCCCCACCCGCCTCACTGCGCCGGACGGTTTTCGCCCAGAACCTCGTTCAGCCAATTCTCGTCGAGGCGCGGCTGGCCGTTGGTCGGCGGGCCGGTGTTCGCGGGCGCCCCGCCGCCGAGCGGCATGCCGTCGGGATCGACCATCATCCCGTCATCCTCATAGGGACCAAGGCCATAGACCTCGTCGTCCGGCTCGATATGCCCGGCGGGCAGCGTCAGTTCGGTGGTGAGATCGCCCACCGGCACCTTTTGCAGTGCCTTCTTCATGAACGATGCAAAGGCCTGCGCCGGGGCGCGGCCGCCTTGCAGGCCGGCCACCGCCTTGGCGTCGTCGCGGCCCATCCACACGCCGGTCGTCATCGTCTTGGTGAAGCCGAGGAACCAGCCGTCGCGGTTGGAACTGGTGGTGCCGGTCTTGCCCGCCAGCGGCCGGCCGATCTGCGCGGCGCGGCCGGTGCCGGTCTCGACGGCGGCCTTGAGCAGGTCGGTCATCGACGCCGCGACCCACGGCGCGACCAGCACGCGCGGCTCCTCGGGCACGCGCTCGAACAGCACTTCGTTGCGGCCCGTCGTGACGCGGGTGATGGCATAGGGCACCACCGCCGTGCCGCCGCTGGCGACGCTGGCATAGGCGCGGGTCATGTCGATCAGCCGCACGTCGGACACGCCCAGCACCGTCGACGGGCGCGTGCTGATCGGCGTCGTGATGCCGAAGCGCCGCGCCATGTCGGCGACCGTATCGAAGCCGACGCGCAGGCCCATTTTCACGGCGACGGTGTTCACCGAATAGGCGAAGGCCTGCCGCAGCGTCATTTCGCCGGCATAGCCCCGGCCGCTGTTGCGCGGGCTCCAGCCTTCCACGGTGATCGGCTCGTCGACGACGATGTCATCGGGCGTCGCGCCGTCCTCGATGGCGGCGAGATAGGTGAACAGCTTGAAGGAGGAGCCGGACTGCCGCTCCGCCTGGGTGCCGCGATTATAGATGGAGGTGACATAGTCGCGCCCGCCCACCATCGCCCGCACCGCGCCGTCATTGTCGAGCGCGATCAGCGCGCCCTGCGCGCCCGCCGGCGTGAAATGGTCGATGGCGTCGTCGGCCGCCTTCTGCATGTCGAGGTCGAGCGTCGTCCAGACTTCCAGCGACCGGACGGTCTCGTCGGTCAGCGAATCGAGCTGCGCCAGCGCCCAGTCGGTGAAATAGCGCACGCTCGTCTCGCGCGGCTGGGCGACGAAGCGGATATTCTTCAGATCGGTGGCGGCGGCCTCGGCGGCGCTGATCCGGCCCTGATCCCGCATCACCTTGACGACGACGGCGGCGCGGTTCTGCGCGGCCTGCGGATCGGCGGAGGGGGCATAGCGCGACGGCGCCTTGACCAGCCCGGCGATGATCGCCGCCTCGCTGAGCGACAGCTCGGTCGCCGGGTGGCCGAAGAATTTGCGCGATGCGGCGTCGATGCCATAGGCGCCGCCGCCGAAATAGACGCGGTTGAGATAAAGCTCCAGTATCTCGCGCTTGGTGAAGCGCTGCTCCAGCGCCAGCGCCAGGATCGCCTCGCGGAACTTGCGGCCGAAGGTGCGGACGTTGGTGAGGAAGATGTTGCGCGCCAGCTGCTGCGTGATCGTCGATCCGCCCTGCACCCAGCGGCCGCGCTCCACCCGCACCATCACCGCGCGGGTGAGGCCGATCGGATCGACGCCGAGATGGTTGTAGAAGCGGCGGTCCTCCACCGCGACCATCGCATTCGCCATCGTATCGGGAATCTGGTCGTAGCTCAGCCACTGGCCATAGGAGGGGCCGATCGAGGCGATGATCTTGCCGTCGCGGGCATGGACCTGCACCATCTGGCCGTTGGGCGAGGATTTCAGCTCCTCGAACCCCGGCAGGGAGGCCATGGCGACGCTGACCGCGATGGCGAGCGCGACGCCGGCGACGGCCAGCGCGACAAGCGCGATCTTGGCGGCCATGACCAGCCCGCGCCGGGCGGGAGTCTTGCGGGAACGCGACGGGGAGGGGGGACGAGATCGGGCCACTACAGGCCGCCTAGAGCATTTCTCGCCTTGCTGGAAGATTTACGAGGTGCCGGATTCCCCTGACCCCGGCTCAAAATCCAGCGATGCCGAGTTCATGCAATAGCGCAGGCCCGTCGGCCCCGGACCGTCCGGGAAGACATGGCCCAGATGCCCTTCGCAGCGCGCGCAGCGCACTTCGGTCCGCGCCATGCCGTGGCTGACGTCGCGATGCTCCGATACCGCGCCGGGCGCGACCGGCTGGGTGAAGCTCGGCCAGCCGCTGCCCGAATCATATTTGGTGTCGCTGTCGAACAGCAATTGCCCGCATCCCACGCAGCGATAGCGGCCGTCTTCGTGATTCTCGTAATAGCGGCCGGTGAAGGGGCGCTCCGTGCCGGCTTCGCGCAGAATATGATATTGCTCCGGCGTCAGGGCGTCGCGCCATTCGGCTTCGGTTTTCGGAATCTCGCTCATGGGGACAATGTGTTCCTCTCGCGCGCGAAATTCAATGGCGACGTGCCGATCCGATCAGCCGGTGAGCGTCGCCGCCAGGCGGTCAATCTCCCCCTGCTGCCGCTCGGCCGCCTCGCTGGCCTGCTTGCCCAGCGCGGAGGCGGGATTGCCCGGATCGAGCGATGCCCCGGCCGTCGCCGCGTCGCGCATCAGGCGGGTCTCCAGATCGCGGGCCTGCTCGGCGACGGCGGCGGTGGGCGCCTGCGCCGCCACCAGCCGGCCCAGCGCCTGCGTGCGCAGCCCCCATTCCTCGCTGCCCGGCGCGGCAATGCCCTGCGCGGCGCGCCGCGCTTCGACGAGGGCGGCGGCGAAGCGCTGCTCCGCCCGCGCCAGCTCGGAGGCCAGTTCGCCGATTCGTCGCGAATCATCCGCCGCTATCGCGAAGCTCGGCATGTCACGGGGCGCCTCCGGCACCACCTCCGCCCGCTGCGACGATTCGATCGGTCGAGGCTTGAGGCTCGGATAAAGGGCGTCGTCCTTCATCGCGCAGCCCGGCGCGAGCAGGAGAAGGACGGGCAGGAAAAGCATGGTCCGCATGGCGCCTGCTTATGGCGATCAATGAATTGTCGCAACGCACTTGCGCCCCCCGATCCAACTGTCTATGTGCGCCCTTCCAAACGCGCCCGTAGCTCAGCTGGATAGAGCATCAGACTACGAATCTGAGGGTCGGACGTTCGAATCGTTCCGGGCGCGCCAATTTTTCCAAGACATATCAGTTGGTTGCCAAAGTCGCCGTGCCGCCCGTCGCGCTCGCCGATAGCCCCTGTCTCAGCCGCGATGGCTGCGCAGCCGCCAGTTGATCATATGCCCGACGAGGAGCGCCAGGCTTCCCGCTACGGTAAGGGCGACCTCGGTGTCGTCGCCGACGCCGGGCAGGATGGCGATGGCGAGACAGCATATGCCGATCAGGCCGAGCAGGGCGGGCGCCGGCGCGCGATGGTGGCGATAGCCGAGGCAGAAGGCGGCGAGCGCGGCCGGGGCAACCAGGGCAAGCGCGGCATAATGAAAGGCCTCGGATTGCGCGAAAAGGCCGACCACGCCCGGCAGCAACAGCAGCAGGAACGGCAGCGCGAGGCAGTGCACGAGGCAGAGCAGCGAGGCGGACATCGCCGTCCCCTCAATGAGATTGACGGGCCTGCTGGCGGAAGGGTGCCGCGCCTGATCGCACATTCGATGAATAATCCTACTTGAGATACGTTATATCGTCACCTATTAGCTCCGGCGTCTCAAGCGCAAAAGGGGTTGTCCCGTGAAAATTCGTGTGTTGCTGCTCGCCGCCGTCTCGATCCCGGCTCTCGCGCCGAATGCCGCATTGGCCGCCCAGGCCGGCAGCGGCGCCCGGTCCGACATCGTGGTGACCGCCACGGCGCTGGAGCTGCAGGCCGACGAGGCCGCGACGCCGGTGGTCATCTTATCCGGCGCGGATCTCGTGCACCGCCGTCAGGCGACGCTGGGCGATACGCTGGCCGGGCAACCCGGCATCAATTTCGACAATTTCGGTGGCGGCGCGAGCCGTCCCGTCATCCGCGGCCAGACCGCGCCGCGCATCCAGTCGCTGTCCGATGGCACCAACATCCAGGATGCGTCGTCGATCTCGCCCGACCATGCGGTGACGACAGAGCCTTTGTTGCTGCGCGGGATCGAGGTGCTGCGTGGACCGGCCGCCCTGCTCTATGGCGGCGGCGCGATCGGCGGGGCGATCAACCTGCTCGACGACAAGGTGCCGACGGCGATCCCCGAAGGCGGGATTGCGGGCGTCGCCGAAGGCCGGCTCGGCACGGCCGATGACGAGCGCTCGCTGGTCGGCGGCCTGACGGCGGGCGTCGGCCCCTTCGCCGTCCGGGTCGAGGGCGTGCATCGCCGCTCCGACGACTATCGCGTGCCGGGGAAGTTCGGCGAGCGGCGGGTCGACGGTTCGTACAATGACACGTCGACCTTCAGCGTCGGCGGCTCATGGGTCGGTGAGGGCGGCTATCTCGGCGTCGCCTATACGCGCCAGCGCAGCGAATATGGCCTGCCCGGCCATTCCCATGAGTATGAGGACTGCCATCCGCACGGCAGCAGCCTCCACTGCGGGGGGCACGGCCATGACGACCACGACCATGATCACGACCACGATCATTCGCACGACCATGAGGAGGTGCCGTTCGTGAAGTTGCGGAGCGAGCGCTTCGACATCCGCAGCGAATATCGCGATCCGCTGCCGGGCCTGGAAAAGGTCCGCTTCCGTATGGCCTTCACAGATTATGCGCATGACGAGATCGAGGAGGACGCGGTCGCCACGACGTTCAGGAACAAGGCGCGTGACATCCGCTTCGAGCTGACCCACAAGCCGATCGCGGGGCTGCGTGGCGTGTTCGGCGTCCAGCATTCCGAAAGCGAGTTCAGCGCGCTCGGCGAGGAAGCCTTCCTGCCCGAAAGCGAGACGATCAACACGGCGCTTTTCCTGATGGAGAGCCTGCAGGCCGGGCCGGTGCGGTTCGAGTTGGCGGTACGGCACGAATGGCAGACGGTCGACACCACGCTCGACCGCAAGGTCAGCCATCGCCCCTTCTCGATCTCGGGTGCGGCGGTGTGGGACATCAACGGCGATTATTCGCTGGCGCTGTCGCTCGCCCGCTCGCAGCGCGCGCCCAATGTCCAGGAACTTTATGCGCGTGGCGTGCATCTCGCGACCAACACCTATGAGCTGGGCACCGCCACGCTCGGCAAGGAGACGGGCCGGTCGATCGACCTCACCTTCCGCAAGACGGCGGGCGCGACGACCTTCACCATCGGCGCCTATCATCAGGACTTCGACGATTATATCTTCGCCGACACGCTCGACCGCTTCGAGGCTTTCCGCCTGATCCGCTATACGGCGGCCGATGCCACCTTCACCGGCATCGACGGCGAGGTGCGGCACCAGTTCACGCCCGACATCGGCGTATCGGTCTTTGGCGACTATGTCCGGGCGAAGTTGAAGAATGGCCTCGGCAACCTGCCGCGCATCCCGGCCGGGCGGCTCGGCGGGCGCGCCGACGGCAAATGGGGGCCGCTCTCGGCCGACCTCGAATATTATCATGTCTTCGAGCAAGGCAGGACCGCCTCCTACGAGACCCGCACCGCCGGCTACGACATGCTCAACGCGACGCTGGCCTACGGGCTGGAGCTTGGGCCGCAGGCGAATGCCGAACTGTTCGTGCGGGCGACCAACCTGACCAACGAGCTGGCCTATAACCATGCCTCGTTCATCAAGGACGCATCGCCGCTGCGCGGCCGCAACTTCATGTTCGGGCTGCGCACGGGATTCTGAACGGACGGCGGCGAATCCGGCGGCAAGGAGAGGATGCCACCGGGTTCGCCCGCCCGATCCGCCGGTTCACGCCAGCGCTTCGGCAAGATAGTCGATCATCACCCGGACCTTGGCGGGCGGGCGCCGTTCGGGTGGATAGAGCACGTGGATGCCGCCGAGGTCCACCGGGGGTTTGTCCAGTTCCAGCGCCACCAGCGCGCCGTCGCGGATTGCCGCACCGACGATGAAGTCCGGCTGATAGATGATGCCCTGGCCGCCCAGCGCCGCCGCCAGCAGCGCGTCGCCATTATTGGCGATGAGGTCGCCGCTGACCGCCACGCGGATGTCGCCGCGCGCGCCGAAGGTCCAGTGCCTGGCGTCCTGCATCGCTGACAGCGTGTAGCTCAGGCAATTATGCTGGATCAGGTCCGCGACGCGGCGCGGCACGCCCCGCCGGTCGAGATAGGCGGGCGCGGCGCAGACCCGCAGCGCGCTGTCGCCGAGCTTGCGGGCATGGAGCGGGCTGTCGGCGAGATGGCCGATGCGGATCGCAAGGTCCCAACTGCCGGCGATCAGGTCGAGCTGCGCATCGCTGAGGCCCAGCTCCACCTTCACTTCGGGATGGCGCCGGGCGAAGTCCGGGATCAGCGGCGCGACGAAGCGCGTGCCGAACGAGAGCGGCACGTTCATCCTGAGCAACCCTGTCGCCATGATCCGCTGGGAGGCGGCGGCGGCCTCCGCCTCGTCGATTTCAGGCAGGATGCGCTGGCAGGCGTCCAGATATTGGCTGCCCGCTTCCGTCAGGCTGAGGCGGCGCGTGGTGCGGTGGAACAATTTGACGCCCAGCCGCGCTTCCAGCGCATTGACATGCTTGGCCGCCATCGCCGGCGACATGCCGAGATTCCGCGCGGCGGCGGAGAGGCTGCCATCGGCGGCGGTGCGCGCGAACACGCGCATGCTGGTTATTCGGTCCATATCGGCACTTCCTACCAATGGTATCAAGTCTTGGCATATATCGGCCGCTTATATCCATAATCCGCATAATCTATATTCCTGTCATGAACTTGACCAAGGAAAACCTCATGTCTGCCGAGCAACCTTCAAATGGCCCTCGCATGCCGAGCTTCTTCATCCCGCACGGTGGCGGCCCCTGCTTCTTCATGGACTGGAACCCGCCCGACACATGGCGCGGCATGGCGGCCTTTCTGAAAGGCGTCATGGCGACGCTGCCGGCCCGGCCGCGCGCGATCCTGCTGGTTTCCGCGCATTGGCTGGAGCCGCAGTTCAGCCTCACCGGCGCTGCCCGGCCGCCGCTGATCTACGACTATTACGGCTTCCCCCAGCACACCTATGAGCTGACCTATCCGGCGCCGGGCGATCCTGCGCTGGCCGGGCGCGTCGCCGAGGCGATCGGCGAGGCCGGGTTGGACGCGCGTGTCGATCCCGAGCGCGGCTTCGATCACGGCGTGTTCATTCCGCTCAAGCTGGTGGCGCCCGACGCCGACATCCCGGTGGTCCAGCTCTCGCTGCGCCGCGACCTCGATCCGGCTGCGCATCTGACGCTGGGCCGCGCGCTGGCGCCCTTGCGCGACGAGGGCGTGCTGATCGTCGGCAGCGGCATGAGCTTCCACAATATGCGGGCCTATGGCGACAGCCGGTTCACCGCCGTGTCGCGGGCGTTCGACGACTGGCTGACCGACGCGGTCGAAAGCCCGGCCGAACGGCGCGATGCGCTGCTGGGCGACTGGACCGCCGCGCCGCATGCGCGCCTCTGCCATCCGGCGGGCGGGGAGGAGCATCTGATCCCGCTGCTGGTCGCCGCCGGCGCAGGCGGAGAGGCGCCGGGCCGCAAGCTCTATTCCGAAATCGTCATGGAAACCGCGATCTCGGCGTTTCGCTTCGATTGAACACCGGGATATAAGGAGAAAACCAATGGTTATTGATCTTTCCGGCAAGTCCGCCATCGTCACCGGCGCGACCGGCGGCATCGGCCGCGCCATCGCCACCGGCCTTGCGAAGGCGGGCGCGCGGGTCGTCATCACCGGGCGCGAGCAGGGCCGCGTCGACAGCGCCGTGGACCGCATTCGCGAGGATGCCGGGCACGGCGATGTATCGGGCGTCGTCGCCGATGCCGGCACCGCGCAGGGTTGCGCGGCGCTGATCGCGGCCGAACCGCAGGCGGACATCCTCGTCAACAATCTCGGCATCTATGGCGCGCGCGACTTCTTCGAGATCGACGATGCGCTGTGGAGCGAGTTCTTCGAGGTCAACGTCATGAGCGGCGTCCGGCTCGCGCGCCATTATGCACAGGGCATGCGCGACCGCGGCTGGGGCCGCATCCAGTTCATCTCCAGCGAATCCGCGCTGAACATCCCGACCGAGATGGTCCATTACGGCGTCA
>CAZACH010000084.1:0-8536 GCA_964483275.1 uncultured Sphingomonadaceae bacterium
AGGTCGCTGTCGCGCCGCAGCGCGCCGCCGCGCCAGTCGAACCAGAAGCGGTCGAGCGGCACGCGGCTTTCCCGCAGCGCCGGCTCGATCGCGCCCAGCAGCGCGAGGTCCGCCTGCATCCCCTGCGACCGGATGCCGAGCCGCGCGAACAGGGCATCGCGCAGCGCCGCCTCATAATGCTCGACGAAGCTGTCGCGCGCCGCTGTCAGCGCCTCGCCGGTCGAGATCGGCAGCAGGGCGTGGGCGAGCTGGTTCAGGTCCCAGAAGATCGCCTCGGGCTGGCGGGCGAAGGCGTACAGGCCCTGATGGTCGAAATAGGCGGCGGTGAAGCCGGGGTCCCAGCTCGGCGCGAACCGCCACGGGCCATAGTCGAAGCTTTCCGCGGTGATCGAGATATTGTCGCTGTTCAGCACGCCGTGGACGAAGCCGGCGGCGATGTAGGAGGCGGCAAGGCGGGCGACATCGCGCGCGGCGCGGGCCAGCAGGCGCGCCGGGGCGTCGTCGCCGCCCGGCTGCTCGCCCAGCAGATGCTCCAGGCTGTAATCGACCAGCCGCCGCAGCGCGTCCTTGTCGTCGAGCGCCGCCTGCCGCTGAAAGCTGCCATAGCGGATATGGCCGTGGCTGAGGCGCACGAGCACCGCCGAGCGGGTGGGGGACGGCTCGTCGCCGCGATGCAATTGCTCATGGGTCTCGATCACCGAGAAGGTACGCGAGGTACGGACGCCGAGCGCCTCCAGCATCTCCGTCGCCAAAATCTCCCGCACCGCGCCTTTCAGGGTCAGGCGCCCGTCGCCGAATCGGCTGTAGGGCGTCTGGCCTGATCCCTTGGTGCCAAGGTCCATCAACCGCCCGGCGCCGTCGCGCATCTGGGCGAACAGGAAGCCCCGGCCGTCGCCGATGTCGGGGTTGTAGACGCGGAATTGATGGCCGTGATAGCGCAGCGCCAGCGGCTGTTCGAGGCTGCCCGGCAAGGGCGCGAAGCGGCCGAAATGCGCGACCCATTGCGCGTCGTCCAGCGTGGCCAGCCCGACCTCGGCCGCCGCGCGGTCGTTGCGGAAGCGCAGCGTGGTCGCCGGGAAATCGGCCGCCGCGACCGGGTCGTAGAAGCGCTCGCCCAGTTCGAGGATGGTCCGTTCGGGCCGGAAACGGGCGGCTTGCATGGTCGTCGACATCGTTGCGATATGGGGTGGCACAGGGAGCGCGATCAACCATGAACGAATGGACCGACGGATATTGGTGGTCGAAGGACGGGCTGCGCCTCCATTATCGCGACTATCCCGGCGATGCGGCGTGCCCGCCGATCCTCTGTATTCCGGGCCTCACCCGCAACGCGCGCGATTTCGAAGGGCTGGCCTCGCGGCTCGCCGGGCGTAACCGGGTGATCGTGGTGGACCTGCGCGGGCGGGGCGAAAGCGCCTATGCCAAGGACCCGCTCACCTATGTGCCGCTGACCTATGTGCAGGACCTCCAGGCGCTGTTCGTCGAACTGGCGATGCCGCGCTACATCGCCATCGGCACCTCGCTGGGCGGCATATTGTCGCTGCTGATCGCCGCCACCGACCGCCAGCGCCTGGCCGGGCTGGTGCTGAACGACATCGGCCCCGCCATCGAGGCGTCGGGGCTGGAGCGCATCAGGGCGCATGTCGGCAAGAACCAGACCTGGCCGACCTGGCTGCACGCCGCCCGCGCGCTGGAGGACGCCAATCGCGACATTCATGCCGGATGGGGCCTTCAGGACTGGCTGGCCCACGCCAAGCGCCTGTGCCGCCTGTCGCCGCAGGGCCGGATCATCTTCGACTATGACATGAAGATCGCCGAGCCGTTCAACCTGCCGGGCGGCGAGGCCGGGGTCGATCTGTGGCCGACGCTGGATGCGCTCGCCGGCATCCCGACGCTGCTGGTGCGCGGCGGCCGCTCCGACATCCTGTCGGCGCAGACGGCGGCGCGGATGGTCGGGCGGGTGCCGGGGATGGACCTCGTCACCCTGCCGGATGCGGGCCATGCGCCGCTGCTGACCGAGCCCGAGGCGTTCGCGGCCATTGACAGGCTGGTCGAACGCGCGAATGGGGAGGCGGCGCGCGGCGATGCTTGACGAAGATCGGGTCCGCTCGCGATAAGCCGCCGTCCGATATGCTGGAGAGCCGCCCCATGACCGATGCCGAGCGCGAGACGCTGCGCGCCCTGATCCGCGACCGTTCCTTCAAGACCGGGCAGTTCACCCTTGCCTCCGGCCGGACGAGCACGCTCTATTTCAACCTGAAGCCGACCATGATGCACGCGCGCGGCGCGGAGCTGGCGGCGCGCGGCATGCTGGACCTCGCGCGCGAGGTCGACGCCGAATATGTCGGCGGGCTGGAAATGGGCGCCGTGCCGCTGATCGGCTCGATGATCGCGCTGGCCTCGGCCGGGCGGCAGGCGCTTGACGCCTTCTTTGTGCGCAAGAAGCCCAAGGACCACGGCACGCAGGAGGTCGTCGAGGGGCTGGCGCCGGGCGAGAGCCTGGCCGGGCGGCGCGCGCTGCTGATCGACGATGTCGCGACCACCGCCGGATCGACGCTGATCGCCGTACAGGCGGCGCGTGCGGCCGGCGCCGTCGTCACCCATGCGGCGGTGATCGTCGACCGGCAGGAGGGCGGGACGGAGCTTCTCGCCGAGCATGGCGTGACCCTGCTGTCGCTGTTCCGCGCCTGCGACTTCACCGGCGCGCGGGCCGGCGCGGCGGCCTAGAACGCGCCGCCGCTTCAAATATGCGCGGTTTCGGGGCATAAGCTTGGATGGCCGTGCAGGCCGGCGCCGGGGTCCCGCGCATTTTCGCCAAGCATTTTTTGCCGGCATCCCTATAAGACCCCCGGTTGAGGCCATCGGCCGTCGAAAGGAATCGAATTGTTCAAGGGTGTGAACGCGATCAGGATTGGTGGCAGGGAGGTCCTGCCCCTGATCGAAGGCGGCAAGGGCGTCGCGGTCAGCAACCATGCCTCGTCGGGCGCATGGGCGGCGGCCGGCGGCGTCGGCACGGTGTCGGCGGTCAACGCCGACAGCTATGACCCCACCGGCAAGATCATCCCGCAGGTCTATCACGCCCTCACCCGCCGGGAACGCCATGAGGAGCTGGTCCAGTACGCCATCGACGGCGCGGTCCAGCAGGTGCGCCGCGCCTTCGACATCGCGGGCGGCAAGGGCGCCATCAACATCAACGTCCTGTGGGAAATGGGCGGCGCGCAGCGGGTGCTGGAAGGCGTGTTGGCACAGACCAAGGGCATGGTCGCCGGCGTCACCTGCGGCGCGGGCATGCCCTATCGCCTGTCGGAGATCGCGGCCCATCACGGCGTCCACTATCTGCCGATCATCAGCTCCGCGCGCGCCTTCCGCGCCCTGTGGAAGCGCGCTTATTCCAAGGCGTCGGAATGGCTGGGCGCCGTCGTCTATGAGGACCCGTGGCTGGCCGGCGGCCACAACGGCCTGTCCAACGCCGAGGACCCGCTGAAGCCGCAGGACCCTTTCCCGCGCGTCCGCGACCTGCGCGCGACGATGCGCGAGGGCGGCATTTCCGACGATGTGCCGATCGTGATGGCGGGCGGCGTCTGGTTCCTGCGCGAGTGGGAGGACTGGATCGACAATCCCGAACTCGGCACCATCGCCTTCCAGTTCGGCACGCGGCCGCTGCTGACCAAGGAAAGCCCGATACCGGATGGCTGGAAAGCCCGGTTGATGGAATTGACGCCGGGCGACGTCCTGCTCCACCAGTTTTCGCCCACCGGCTTTTATTCGAGCGCGGTGCGCAACCCCTTCCTGCGCAACCTCGAAGCGCGTTCGGAACGCCAGATCGCCTTTTCCGGCGAGGCGGCGGGCGATCACCGCTATCAGCTCGATGTCGGCGTCAAGGGGCGCAATTTCTGGGTGACGCAGGGCGACCTGATGCGCGCCCGCACCTGGTTCGCGGAAGGCTATGAGACGGCGCTCAAGACGCCCGACAACACGCTGGTCTTCGTCACCCAGGAAGAACGCAACATCATCCGCAAGGACCAGGCCGACTGCATGGGCTGCCTCAGCCAGTGCCTGTTCAGCTCATGGGCCGACACCGAAGGCAATTCCACCGGCCGCCTCGCCGACCCGCGCAGCTTCTGCATCCAGAAGACGTTGCAGGACATCGCCCATGGCGGCCCGGTCGACGAAAATCTGATGTTCGCCGGCCATGGCGCCAGCCGCTTCAGGCAGGACCCCTTCTATTCCAACGGCTTCGTGCCCACCGTCAAGCAGCTCGTCGACCGCATTCTGACCGGCGACTGAGGGCGCGCGGCCGGGGAGGAGGAGCCATGCCGACCGTCCTCTCCATCCATCACGTGCCCTATGAACGACTCGCCGGGCTGGAGACGGTGCTGGCGGAGGCGGGCTTCGACATGGTCGAGGCGCATGTCGGGCAGGCGGACTTCGCCGCGATCGACCTGATCGCGCCCGATCTCGTCGTCATCCTCGGCGGGCCGATGGGCGTGTATGAGCAGGCGGACCATCCCTGGATGGCGGCCGAGATCGCGAAGATCGGCGACCGTGTGGCGCGGGACAGGCCGACGCTCGGCATCTGCCTCGGCGCGCAGGTCCTGGCGGCGGCGATGGGCGCGCGGGTTTTCGCCGGGGATGTGCACGAGGCCGGCTATCACCCGCTGGAGCTGACCGCCGCCGGCCGCGCCTCGCCGCTCGCCCTGATCGCGGAGGTGCCGGTGCTCCACTGGCATGGCGACAGCTTCGACCTGCCGGCCGGCACGGAATTGCTGGCCTCGACCGCCGCCTATCGCAATCAGGCCTTCCGGCGCGGGTCCAATATATTGGGCCTGCAATGCCACCCCGAAATGGGCGCGGACTGGCTGGAGCCATGGCTGGCCAATGGCGAGCGGTGGTTGGCGAAGGCCGGCTATTCGGTTGCGCAGGTAAGGCGGGAGGCCGAAACGCTCGGCCCCGCCGCGCTCGACGCCGGGCGCGCGCTGTTCAGGCGCTGGCTGGGCGGCCTCCGCCCCTGATGGAACCCCGGCTCAGGCGGTGTGCCGGGGCGCGGGAAGCCGCTTGACCTCGGGCTTTTGCTTTTCGGCATCAGGGGATCGCAACGCCGCGCGCGCCGCTTTCACCGCGCCAAGGATGACCACGGCGCTTTGGACGAGAACGATCAGACGGCCGAGCCTGCCAAAACGAAACATGCGATCCCCTTCCGATCCCGATCAGCGGCCGACGTAGCGGCGATTGCCGCGCTTATCGACGTAATAGTCGCGGCCGCGATTGTCGCGATAGACCTTGCGCTTCTTGCCGTCCTTGGAAATCAGGCCGACCACCGCGCCGCCGGCCGCGCCGACCAGCGCGCCTTCGCCAACACTCAGCCCCGGCACCACCGCGCCGACCACCGCGCCGCCGGCGCCGCCGATCGCCGCACCCTTGAGCGCGTCCTTCGCGTCACCCGCCAGCGCGGGCGTCGCGAACAGCAATGCCGCGCTGAAAACGGTGCCACCAGCCAGCTTTGCGAACGTCACAGACATAAAAGGCTCCTTGCAGCTTCCGGTCCAACCCTTGAACCCGTGCCATCGTTCCGCCAGCGGTCCTTTAGGGAAGCTGAACGCCGCCCCGCTCAGGCCCAGCCTTCCAGCACCTGGTCCGGCGGGCGGTGGCCGTCGATCCACGCCCGGATGTTGGCGATCACCTTGTCGCCCATCGCGGCGCGCCCCTCGAAGGTGGCGGAGCCGAGATGCGGCAGCAGCACGACGCTGCGCAGCGCCAGCAGGCGCGGGTCGATCGCCGGCTCATGCTCGAACACGTCGAGGCCGGCGCCGGCGAGGCGGCCGGTTTCCAGCGCCTCGACCAGCGCTTCCTCCTCCACGATCTCCCCGCGCGCGGTGTTGATGAGATAGACGTGGGGGCGCAGCAGCGACAGCCGCCGCCGGTCGATCATGCGGTGGGTTTCCTCGGTATGCGGGCAGTGGATCGACACGATGTCGACACGCGCCAGCATGGCGTCCAGCGTCGGCCACCAGGTCGCGCCCAGCTGTTGCTCCAGCGCGGCGGGCAGGCGGTGGCGGTTGTGGTAATGGACCGAAAGCCCGAACACCCGCGCCCGCGCCGCGACCGCCTGGCCGATGCGCCCCATGCCGACGATGCCCAGGCGCTTGCCGGCGATGCGGTGGCCCAGCATCCAGGTCGGCGACCAGCCGACGAACTCGCCCTTCTGCAAACGCCGCATGCCTTCCGAGAAACGGCGCGGCACCGTCAGGATCAGGGCCATCGCCATGTCGGCGGTGTCGTCGGTGAGCACGCCCGGCGTGTTGGTGACGATGATGTCGCGGGCGCGCGCGGCCTTCAGGTCGATATGATCGACGCCGTTGCCGAAATTGGCGATCATGCGCAGTTGCGCGCCGGCGCCGCCGATCAGCTCCGCGTCGATCGCGTCGGTGATCGTCGAGACGAGCACGTCCGCCTCGCCCATCGCCCGTTGTAGCGCATCGCGGTCGAACGGGACATCGTCGAGGTTCAGCTCGACGTCGAACAGTTCGGCCATGCGGGTCTCGACCGCTTCGGGCAGGCGCCGCGTCACGATGACGCGGGGGCGGGATGTCGGGGCTTTGGAGACCATCCTTCCGCTATCCCGCCACCGCCCCGCGAGGTCAAGCAGCGGCGATTGCGGAGACGGATTTTTTAGGGAAATAGGGGAGGTGGATTCGTCGGGGAGGGGGGATGGATATGCGACATGCGGTGCTGCCGATCCTGGCTGCCGTGGCGATGGCCGCCCATGCCGCGCCGGCGGCGGCGCAATCGCGCGACGCGGTGGAGGGGCTGTCGGGCCTCGCCATCCCGCGCTTCGTCTCGCTGAGCGCCGGCGTCGCCAACATGCGCGCCGGGCCGGGCGCGCGCTATCCGGTCACATGGGTCTATCAGCGGCGCGGCCTGCCGCTGAAGGTGGTGAAGGAATATGGCATCTGGCGCCAGGTCGAGGACCCCGACGGCGATACCGGCTGGGTCAACAAGAATCTGTTGAGCGGGGAGCGCATGGGCCTGGTGCGCGACGGCATCCAACCGCTCCATGCCCGGCGCAGCACGCAATCCTCGGTGGTCTGGCGCGCCGCGCCGGGCGTTGTCGGCAAGCTGTCCAAATGCGACGACAGGGGTTGGTGCCGCATCGCGATCGGCGGCAAGAGCGGCTATATCCGGGCCGAGGCGCTGTGGGGCCTGCTGCCCGGCGAGGCGTTCGACTGAGGCTGGCGAAGCGTTTCTCTATCGGCGTCGCCCGCATGCCTGCTTCCGTTCGTCCTTCGACAGGCTCAGGACGAACGGATGTCGGGAAGGGCGGTGCGGATTTGGGACGCGGTGTCCTAATTCAGGTAATTGGCCCGGATGGTCGCCAGTTCGGCGGGGGGCACGCTCACTTCCTTTTGCAGATAATTGTCCATCGAGCCCCAGCGCTTCTCCACCTCGTCCAGCGCATAGCGCAGATAGGCGCCGCCCTCGTCATAGAGCGGGGAGGCCTTGTCGTGCGGCTGCTGCTGCCATTTGGCGAACATCAGCGCGACCGGATCGCCGGCGTGGCGGGCGGGGTCGATGCGCGGCATCTCATATTGCGGGCGGCGCAGCGCCGTCGATTTGAGATAGTCCTTGATGACCTCGTCGCGCGACACGCCGAGCGTCGTCAGGATGACGGCGGTGGTGAAGCCGGTGCGGTCCTGGCCGGCGGAGCAGTTATAGACGATCGGCTGGTCATTGTCGGCCAGCGCATGGAACAGCACGCGCAGCTGCGGCGCCAGCATCGTCGGGAAGGCGCGGTACATCTTCTCAGCACTCGGCGGCGTGCCGCTGGCGGCGCCCGGCCCCATCAGGCCCGCCATCGAATAGCTGATCGCCGTATAGGTGACGCCGGTGATGCGGCTGGGCGCCAGCACGCGCTCCTCGCTGGAGCGCAGATCCATCATGCGGCTGATGCCCAGCCCCCTGATCCGCGTGGCGTCGGCGTCGGTGATCATCGGGGTGCCGCCCGACCGATAGATGCGGCCCCAGCGCACGGTCTTGCCGTCTGCCGCGCGATAGCCGCCGATGTCGCGGAAGTTCGAGCCTTGCTCCAGCGGCACGACGCGGCGGGCGTCCTCCGCCGGCGCGGCGACCTGTGCCGCCGGCGCCGGCCGGACATCGCGCGCATGGGCGATCTGCGGGCCGGTCAGCGCCGTGAGGCAGAGCAGGAGTTTGGCGATCTTGCGGGTCACGGGGATGTCTCCTCTGTCGCTCGGCGGCGGCAACCGCCGCTGGCGTCTATGCCATGGGCGCGGGGACGGCGCCATCCGCGCGACAGGCTGACACAGGCGTGGTAGCTAGCGGCGCCGTATGACGTTCAAGTGACGGATGCGGCCGGTTGACCGATGACGGTGGAATGTGCCACTGAACCGCGCTCGGGCGCAGCTTTGCGGCGGCCGGAACGCGGTTCGCGGTCTAATGGACAACCGGCAGCGCGGGTGTATCTCAATGGTAGTGCAGACGCTTCCCTAACTTACGCCGTGGGTTCGATTCCCTTCAACAG
>CAZACH010000085.1:0-8318 GCA_964483275.1 uncultured Sphingomonadaceae bacterium
GGTCCATGGCGCCGCCCATGCCCTTGATCATCTTGCCGGGGATCATCCAGTTGGCAATGTCGCCGCCCTCGCTGACCTCCATCGCGCCGAGCACGGTGAGGTCGATATGGCCGCCGCGAATCATCGCGAAGCTGTCCGACGAGGAGAAGAAGCTGGATGACGGCAGGACGCTGATCGTCTGCTTGCCGGCGTTGATCAGGTCGGGATCGACATCCTCGTCATAGGGGAAGGGGCCGATGCCGAGCATGCCGTTTTCCGACTGCAGCGTCACCTCGACGCCCGCCGGGATATGGTTGGCGACCAGCGTCGGGATGCCGATGCCGAGATTGACGTAGAAGCCGTCCTGCAGCTCGCGCGCGGCGCGCGCGGCCATCTGGTCGCGGGTCCAGCCCTTGGTTGCGGTATCGGTGGTCATCACGCGGCTTCCCTCTGGCGAACGGTGCGGAATTCGATCTTCTTGTCGTAAGGCGCGCCGAGGATCAGGCGCTTCACGAAAATGCCCGGCAGGTGAATCTGGTCGGGATCGAGGCTGCCGACCGGCACGATCTCCTCGACCTCGGCCACCGTCATGCGGCCGGCCGTGGCCATTGGCTGGTTGAAGTTGCGCGCCGTCTTGCGGAAGATCAGGTTTCCGGCCTCATCGGCCTTCCAGCCCTTGATGATGGCGAGGTCGCCGACGATGCCGCGCTCCAGCACATAGGTCTGGCCGTCGAACTCCTTGGTCTCCTTGCCCTCGGCGACGATCGTGCCGACGCCGGTCTTGGTGTAGAAGCCGGGAATGCCCGCGCCGCCCGCGCGGCAACGCTCCGCCAGCGTGCCTTGGGGGCAGAACTCCACCTCCAGCTCGCCCGCAAGATACTGCCGCTCGAACTCCTTGTTCTCGCCGACATAGGAGGAGATCATCTTGCGGATCTGGCGGGTGCGCAGCAGCTTGCCCAGGCCCTCATTGTCGATGCCGGCGTTATTCGAGACGGCGGTGATGTCCTTCACGCCGGAATCGCGGATGGCGTCGATCAGCCGTTCGGGAAGGCCGCACAGGCCGAACCCGCCCGAAAGCAAGGTCATTCCATCGAACAGGACGCCCTCAAGCGCCGCGGCGGCGTTCGGATAGATCTTCTTCATTGCTCCCCTTCCCGGAAAAGCCCCTCGTAAAAACTGGCGGCCGGCACGTCAAATCTCCATGCTGCAACGCACCCTTGCGCGACGCTCAATTTTTCAGGCCGGACAACAGCGACTGCAACTGCAGAGCATTGGCCATGTCGCCCTCGATGCGCAACCGCCCCTGCATATAGGCGCTGGCGCCGTCCAGCTCACCCTTGGCGAGCGCGATCCAGTCGTCCCAGCCGATGCGCAGCGTGGTGTCGGCGGCGCCATCCTCGTTGCTGACCGCGCCGGCGACGCCGTCCAGCATGATCGCCCCCGAATCCCCGAGCACCAGCTTGATTCGCTTGCCCGGAAGCGTCGCCCCCGCCTCGGCCAGCCGCCGGGTCATCTCCTCGATCGTCATTCGCCCTCCTGTGCCCTGCCCGCGCAATGTCGCATGGCCGCGCCATAGCCCCTCTATGGCGGCGGGCAAAACTGTTCTAAAGGCGCCGCGATGCAAATTTCCGATCTTCGTGTCGCGCTGTTCACGGGCAACTATAATTACGTCCGGGATGGCGCGAATCAGGCGCTGAACCGGCTGGTCGCCTATCTCCTCTCGCAAGGCGCCGCGGTCCGCATCTATTCGCCGACCGTGGCGGAGCCGGCCTTCCCCGCCGTCGGCGAGCTTGTCCCGGTGCCGGCCATTCCCCTGCCGGGCCGCGCGGAATATCGCGCGCCGCTGGGCCTGACGCCGGCGCTCAAGCGGGACATCCACGCCTTCGCGCCCAACCTCATCCACGTCGCCAGCCCCGAAAAACTCGGCCATAGCGCGTCGGCCTTCGCGCGCCGCAACGGCATCGCGCTGGTCGCGTCCGTCCACACCCGCTTCGAGACCTATCCGCGCTATTACGGCCTGACCTTCCTCGAGCCGGTGGTGGAGTGGCTGCTGCGCCGCTTCTATCGCCGCTGCGACGCGATCTTCGCGCCGTCCGAGAGCATGGCCCAGCTGCTGCGCGAGCAGCGCATGAGCTATAATGTCGGCATCTGGAGCCGGGGCGTCGACCGCGCCATCTTCTCGCCGGACCGCCGCGACCTCGACTGGCGCCGCGCGCAAGGCATCGGCGATGACGAGGTGGTGATCGGCTTCGTCGGCCGGCTGGTCATGGAAAAGGGCCTCGACGTCTATTCCGAGGTGATCGACACGCTGGTGGCGCGCGGTGTCCCGCATCGCGTCCTGATTATCGGCGAAGGCCCGGCGCGCCCGTGGTTCGAGGCGCGGCTGCCCGACAATGCGGTGTTCGCCGGCTTCCAGTCCGGCGCCGATCTCGGCCGCGCCTATGCCTCCATGGAAATGCTGTTCAATCCCAGCGTCACCGAGACGTTCGGCAATGTCACGCTGGAGGCGATGGCCGCCGGCCTGCCCGTCGTCGCGGCGGAGGCGACCGGCAGCCGCAGCCTCGTCACCCATGGCGTCACCGGCACATTGGTGCGTCCGGGCGCGGTTTCGCAGTTCGCCGACGCGCTCGCCGTCTATTGCCGCGACCGGGCGGCGCGCGACGCGGCGGGCGCCGCCGGCCTGCGCGACAGCGAGCAATTCGGCTGGGATGCGGTCAATCACGTGCTCGCCGACGGCTATCTCAGCGTCCTGCGCGCGCGCCAGCGCCGGGCATAGCGACACACCCTTCCAAAAGCGCCGCGCCCATCCTATATCGGTCGTGCCGGCTTCGGCCGGCTATGGTGATAAATGATGTCGTGGAATAGACGCAGCGGACCCGGGGGCAGTACCCGGCGGCTCCACCAGAACCGGCGGTCAGCGCCGGTCCCGACGGGGCCGAACTAGGATCGACGTGTGTTCAAAGACGATGTTTTTGCCCGGCCTGAATGCGCCGTAAAACCGTTCAAACCTACAAGTGCCAACGATAACGAGGCGCTCGCGATTGCTGCGTAACTTCGTCCTCACGGACTAGGTTACAAAGCTTAAGCGCGGTTCGGGCCGCACCGGGCAACAGAAGCGGATTCCAGCGGTTTGGGGAGCACCGGGCAACAGAAGCTCCCCGCCTCTTTCTTGGTTGTCGCGGCACCGGCCCGCGTGTTTTTGTTGTGGGTCACGGCACCGGCCCGCACCCCCACCCGGCCACCCACGAGCGTATCCTGAATGGGTGGCCGGGTGGGGGTGCGGGCCGGTGCCGTGACAGACCCCTAAAGACTCCCTTGACCGGATGACGGACTGACGCCACGGTCGGCGCGATGACCGACGAAGCGCCCGATAGCCTGATCCCCTATGACGAAATCGTGCAGGATGCCCTGCGCGCCGTGGTCGGCCGCGTGCTTGGCGAGGTCGAGCAGGCGGGCAGCCTGCCCGGCGGCCATCATTTCTACATCACCTTCCGCACGCGCGCGCCGGGCGTCGAGATTCCCAAGCATCTGACGGAGCGCTTCCCGGAGGAGATGACGATCGTCATCCAGAACAAATATTGGGACCTCAAGACCTGGCCGGACCATTTCCAGGTCGGCCTCAGCTTCAACCAGATCCCCGCCACATTGCAGGTGCCCTATGCGGCCGTGACCGCCTTCGTCGACCCGGCGGTCAATTTCGCCCTGCAATTCCATGTCCAGGCGGAGGAGATGCCGCCCGAAGCAACGGAGCCGGCGGAAAACGACCAGCCGGACAGCCCGGCCGCCGCGCCCGCGGACGGCTCGAACGTCGTCGCCGTCGACTTCAAGCGCAAAAAGTAGGCGAGCACGGCGTGCCCCGCACCGAGACCGACAGTTTCGGCGAGATCGCGGTTCCCGACCAAGCCTATTGGGGCGCCCAGACACAGCGCTCCATCGCCAATTTCCCGATCGGCGGCGAGAGGATGCCGCCGCCGCTGATCCACGCCCTCGCCATCGTCAAGCAGGCCGCCGCGCGCATCCACGCCCGCGCCGGGCGACTGGACGGGGAGATCGCCCGCGCCATGGAGACAGCGGCCGCCGAAGTCGCCGCCGGTGAACTCGACGACCAGTTCCCGCTGGTGGTCTGGCAGACCGGCTCCGGCACCCAGACCAACATGAACGCGAACGAGGTGATCGCCGGCCGCGCCAACGAGATTCTCACCGGCAAGCGCGGCGGCAAGTCGCCCGTCCATCCCAACGATCACGTCAATCTCGGCCAGTCGTCGAACGACAGCTTCCCGACCGCGATGCACATCGCCGGCTGCCGCGAGGTCGAGGCGCGGCTGATCCCGGCGCTGCGGCGGCTGCATGCCGGCCTCGACGCCCATGCCCGCGACTGGGACGATATCGCCAAGATCGGCCGCACCCATTTGCAGGACGCGACGCCGCTGACGCTGGGGCAGGAGTTTTCGGGCTATGCCGCGCAGGTCGCCGCCGGCATCGCGCGGGTCGAAGCCGTACTGCCGCGCCTGCGCCAGCTTGCCCAGGGCGGCACGGCGGTCGGCACCGGCCTCAACGCGCCGCCGGGCTTCGGCGCGGACATCGCGGCGGAGATCGCCGGGTTGACCGGCCTGCCCTTCGAGACCGCGCCCAACAAATTCGAGGCGCTGGCCAGCCATGACAGCTTCGTCGAGCTGTCGGGCGCGCTCAATGTCGTGGCGGTCAGCCTCACCAAGATCGCCAACGACCTGCGCCTGCTCGGCTCAGGACCGCGCTGCGGCCTTGGCGAATTGCACCTGCCGGAGAATGAGCCGGGCAGCTCGATCATGCCCGGCAAGGTCAACCCGACCCAGTGCGAGGCGATGACCATGGTCTGCGCCCAGGTGATGGGCAATCACACCGCGATCACCGTCGGCGGGTTGCAGGGCCATATGGAGCTGAACGTCTTCAAGCCGGTGATCGCCTATAACGGCCTGCAATCCATCCGCCTGCTCGCCGATGCCTGCGACAGCTTCCTGCTGCGCGCGGTCGCGGGGCTGGGGCCGGACAGGCGCCGCATCGCCGACCTGCTCGACCGCTCGCTGATGCTCGTCACCGCGCTGGCGCCGGAGATCGGCTATGACAATGCCGCCAAAATCGCCAAGCACGCCCATGCCGAGGGCCTGACCCTGCGCGAAGCCGCCCTCGACCTGAAGCTGGTCGACGCCGAAACCTATGACCGCGTCGTCCGGCCGGAGGCGATGCTGGGACGGTAGGGGCGACGCGTGTTGAACGTCCTCCAAATCCTCCTTCCGTCCTGAACCCCCGTCCGTCCTAACCCTCCTCCGTTCGTCCTGAGCCTGTCGAAGGACGACAGTGCCGGTTTGCAGGACCCACTCTGGATCTTGCGGGTGGGAAGGCCTGCGCTGTCGTCCTTCGACAGGCTCAGGACGAACGGGGTTGCTGCCAGGAAGAGCCGCGTTGGGTTGGTTCCAGGACGAACGGACGTGCGGGTTGGCGCTTGCCCCCTCAAACAGCCGGCGCGGACCGCGAGACGAACAGCCGCCCGCCCTCGGCGTGAAGCACCGCGAGCAGGGCGAGCGCACCCAACACCATGAAGCCGATGCCGAGCGGCAAGGTGCTGTGGTCATAGCTCTGGCCGATCACCATGCCGAACAGCGCACCGCCTACCGTCGTGGCGAAGCCCTGCACCGACGCGGCGGTGCCGGCGACCTCGCCCAGCGGCTCCATCGCCATCGCGCCGAAATTGGAGCTGGCGAGGCCGAAGCAGAACATCTGCCCCATCTGGATGGCGGAGAAGGTCCACAGCGTTTCCTGCCCGCTCAGCGACGACAGGACGTGCAGGGCGCCGAAGACGATGAAGCCGATCAGCGCCGAATGCGACACCAGCCGCGTGCCGACATTGAGGACGATGCGGGCGTTGACGAAGGCCGCCAGCGCCATGAACAGCGCCGGCAGCGCGAACGCCACGGGCAACAGATGCGGCGCCCCGAAGACATCCGCCACCACCTGCTGGATCGAGGTGATGAAGCCGAACAGGCTGCCGAACATCAGCATCAGCGCCAGCGTGTAACCCACCGAAAAGCGATTGCCGACGACGATCCGGCAGGCCGCCAGCACCGGCTCCAGCTCCACCGGCCGGCGATATTCCGGGTGCAGCGTCTCGGGCAGCCGCAACGCCGCCCACAGCCCGACCACCGTGCCGAAGATCGCGAATCCGCCGAAAATCCACTGCCACGCCGCGAATTCCAGGATCAGCTGGCCGATGGCGGGGGCCAGCACCGGAATGGTCATGAAGACGATGAACGACAGCGACATGACCTGCGCCATCCGCCGGCCCGCATAGCAGTCGCGCACGATCGACACGGTGACGACGCGGGTCGAGGCGACCGCGACGCCCTGCATCACCCGGCTGAAGATCATGAAGGCGAAGCTGTGGGCGAAGGTCGCGCACAGGCTGAACACCACGAAGAACACCAGCGACCAGAGCAGCACCGGCCGCCGGCCATAGCGGTCGGAGATCGGACCATAGATCAGCTGCGCGCCGCCGAAGCCCAGCACATAGGCGGTGATGATCCACTGCCGGTCATTCTCGGTCGTGACCCCCAGCGCCCGGCCGATCTCCGGCAGCGCCGGCAGCATCCCGTCGATCGTCAGCGCGTTCACCGCCATCAGGGCGGCGATCATCGCCACGAATTCCTTGAAGCCGAGGCCGGGGAGCGATCCGTTGGAGGGGCGGTTCTGATCTGACATGGCTTTGCAAATCTGCGGCTGAAACGAAAAGGGCGGACCAGCCGGCCCGCCCTCCCGTTTGAAAGGATTGAGGATGGATCAGCGTGAATAGAACTCGACGACCAGATTGGGTTCCATCTTCACCGGATAGGGCACCTCGTCCAGCGTCGGGACGCGGACATAGCTGACCTTCGAATTGCCGTCCTGCGCGATATATTCGGGGACCTCGCGCTCGCTGAGGCCCTGCGCCTCGATCACCAGCGCCATTTCCTGCGCCTTGGCACCAAGCTCAACGACATCGCCCGGCACGACGCGGCGCGACGCGATGTTGCACTTGACGCCATTGACGCGGATGTGGCCGTGGCTGACGATCTGGCGGGCGGCGAAGATGGTCGGCGCGAACTTGGCGCGATAGACGACCATGTCCAGGCGCTGCTCCAGCAGGCCGATCAGGTTCTGCGACGTATCGCCCTTCATCTTGGCGGCGTCGGTATAGGCGCGCTTGAACTGCTTCTCGGTGACGTCGCCATAATAGCCCTTGAGCTTCTGCTTGGCTTTGAGCTGCAGGCCATAGTCGGAGGTCTTGCCCTTGCGGCGCTGGCCGTGCTGGCCGGGGCCGTATTCGCGCTTGTTGACCGGGCTTTTGGGGCGGCCCCAGATATTCTCGCCCATGCGGCGGTCGAGCTTGTACTTGGCGCTGTGGCGCTTCGACATTTTCAGTCTCCAATTCGCGTGGATATCAATCCCTGGAACCGCACCGCCGGACCGACTGCCCGACGCGGCCACCGCTTCACCAGGGGTGCGGAGCCAATTGCGAAGCGCGGCTTGTGACGCCCGACGCCCGAAAAGTCAAGCGCGCGGCCGGCGGTGATCGGCCAGAGCGCGGATCACGCCCCGCATCGTCCGCACCTCGCCGTCCGTCCAGCCCGGCTTGGTGAGCAGCGAGCGCAGCGTCCGCTTCGTCGCCTTGCTCCGCTCCGGCGGATGGAAATAGCCGGCCGCCTCCAGCCCGTCGTCGATCTGGCGGATCAGGCCCTCCAGCTCCTCATGCGGCGCCGGCGGCTGGTCATCGGTGTTGAGCTTGACGGCCAGCCCTGCACCCTTCGACCATTCATAGGCGACCAGGATCACCGCCTGCGCAAGGTTGAGCGAACCGAAGTCCGGGTTGACCGGCACCGTCAGGATTTCGCGGGCAAGCGCGACATCGTCGGTCTCGAGGCCGGCGCGCTCGGCGCCGAACAGCACGGCGCTGCCCTCCGGCCGCGCCCGCATCGACTGCGCCGCCTGCTCGGGCGTCACCACCGGCTTGAGCACGCCGCGCCGCCTGACAGTGGTGGCATAGACATGCGGGCAGTCCGCCACCGCCTCGGCCACCGAGGTGAAGAGGCGGGCATTGGCCAGCACCTCGTCGGCGCCCGACGCTGCCGGACCCGCATCGGGGTTGGGCCAGCCGTCGCGCGGGCTGACCAGCCGCAGGTCGGTCAGCCCGAAATTGAGCATCGCCCGCGCCGCCTTGCCGATATTCTCCCCAAGCTGCGGGCGGACGAGGACGATCGCCGGGGCGGGCGCGGCACCCGCGGGCGCGCCGCTCATTCCTTGCCCGCTTCCGCCACCGAGCCGGCGAAATC
>CAZACH010000086.1:0-8269 GCA_964483275.1 uncultured Sphingomonadaceae bacterium
GCGGGCGGGGTTGCAACGGCTGGGGCTGCTCGATTTCCAGGACGCGCTGGCCGGCCATCGCGCCTATGATCTGGTGTCGCTGTTGCAGGACGCGCGCCGCGATGTCGGGCCGGAACTGGAGGCGGCGATGCTGGGCCGCTATATCCGCGCCGCCGGCATTGCCGATGCGGAGCGCTTCCGTGCCGCCTATGAGGTGCTGGGGGCGCAGCGCAACACCAAGATCATCGGCATCTTCACCCGGCTGTGGAAGCGGGACGGCAAGGGTCATTATCGTGCCTTCCAGCCGCGTGTATGGGGTTATCTGGAGCGCAATCTCGCCCATCCGGCGCTGGCGCCGGTGAAGGCGTGGTTCGATGCCAATGTGCCGGCGGCCGCGCGCGCCGGTTTCTGGCGGGAGCATGTGCAATGACGGGATCGCGCCAGCCATTGTCGCTTCGCCCCTCTCCGGTGGCGGCGATGCCGGACACGGCGATGCTGCTCGCCGCCGGGCTGGGCAAGCGCATGCGGCCGCTGACCGCGACGCGGCCCAAGCCGCTGGTCGAGGTGGGCGGCCGCGCGCTGATCGACCGGGCGCTCGACCGCGTGCGTGCGGCGGGCATTCCCAAGGTGGTGGTCAATGCCCATTATATGGCGGACGCGCTGGAGGCCCATCTGCGCAAGCGGGTTCGCGACCTCGACCTGAAGATATCGGACGAGCGCGGCCTGCTGCTGGAAACCGGCGGCGGCGTGGCGCGGGCCTTGCCGCTGATCGAGGCCGATCCCTTCTTCGTCATCAACAGCGACAATCTGTGGATCGACGGGCCGGTCGACACGCTGCGCCTGCTTGCCAGCCGATGGGACGCGGCACGCATGGACGCGCTGCTGCTGGTCGTGCCGCTCGCCCGCGCCAACTGCCACAGCGGCCTGGGCGATTTCCACATGGACGCGAGCGGCCTGCTGAGGCGGCGGGCGTCGTCGCGGGTCGCGCCGTTCGTCTTCACCGGCATCCAGATCGTCGCCAAACGCCTGTTCGACGATGCGCCGGAGGGGGCGTTTTCGACCAATTTGCTGTGGGACCGCGCCATCGCGGCGGGGCGCGCCTTTGGCATGGCGCATCAAGGCCTGTGGTTCGATGTCGGCACGCCCCGCGCGGTGCGCCAGACCGAAGCCATGCTGACCCATGGCTGAGGCGGTGCACCCCGCCGTCTTCACCATTGCGGCGCACAGGGCATTCGCCGATGCGCTGGTCGCCGGGCTGATCGAGCAGGCCGGCGGCGATGCGATGGCGCTCGCCCGCGGTTTGATCCTCGTGCCTTCCAACCGCGCCGGACGGGCGATCACGGAAGCGTTCGTGCGGCAGGCGGGCAGCGGCGGCGTGCTGATGCCGCGGCTGGTCGCGGTCGGCGATCTGGAGCTTGGCGAGCGCGTCGGGCTGGCGCTCGACGGCGCGGCGCTCGATCTGCCGCCCGCCATCGACGGCTGCGCCCGCACCCTGATCCTGGCGCGGCTGGTCCGCCGCATGCGGCTGGCGCAGGGGGATGCCGTGCCGGTGGGGGAGGCGGTGCGGCTCGCCGGGCAGCTCGCGCGCACGCTCGACCAATTGCTGGTGGAGGAGGTCGATCCCGCCCGCCTCGCCGATCTGGTGCCGGAGGGGCTGGCGCGCCACTGGGAGGATACGCTCAGCCTGTTGCGGATCGTCGTGGAGGTCTGGCCGGCCGTGCTGGCGGAGCGGGGCGCGAGCGATGCGGCGACCCGCCGCAATCGCCTGTTCGATGCGCTGGCGGCGACATGGAAGGCCGACCCGCCGCCGGGCTTTATCGTTGCGGCGGGCATCGCCAACGCTTCCCCGGCGCTGGCGCGGCTGATGCGGACGGTGGCCTGGCTGCCGCGCGGCATGGTGGTGCTGCCGGGGCTGGACCGCGCCATGCCGGCCGACGAATGGCACAGCCTGGGGCCGGATTGCGCCGAGCCGGGGCTGCCGGCGGCATGCGAGACTCACCCGCAATTCCAGCTCAAGCTGCTGCTCGACCGCATGTCGATCCACCGTGACGAGGTTCGGCCGTGGCGGCGCGCCGGTGGGTTCGACGGGCCGCCGGCGCGCGCCCGGGCCATCGAGCGCGCCATGGCGCCGGCGGCTTTCACCGGAAGCTGGGAAAAGATGCCGGCGCGCGAGCGGCGCCTGACCGGCGTGCGCTTCGTCGAGACGGCGACCCCGGCGGAGGAGGCGCAGGCGATCGCGCTGGAAATGCGCCACACGCTCGACGTGCCGGGGCGCACCGCCGCGCTGGTGACGCCCGACCGGCAACTCGCGCGGCGCGTCGCGGCCCATCTCGGGCGCTGGGACATCAAGGTCGACGATTCGGGCGGACGGCCGCTGTCCCGCACGCCGGAAGGCGCGCTGCTGCTGACGCTCGCCGGGGCGGCGGCCGAGGGCTTCGCGCCGGTGCCGCTGCTCGCCCTGCTCAAGCATCCGCTGGTCGAACAGGGCGAGGGCAGGGCGGCGTGGTTGGCGTCGGCGCGCGCACTCGACAAGGCGCTGCGCGGGCCGCGCCCGGCACCGGGACTTGGCGGCATTACACGCCGGCTGCGCGCGCTTGGCGACGACCGCTGGCTGGGGCCGCGCGAACGGTCGGAACTGCCCGGCTGGTGGGACGGCGTTGCGCAACGGCTGGAACCGCTCGGTGCCCTGTTCGTGGCCGAGGATGTGGCCTTCGCCGACCTGCTGGAGCAGCTGCGCCGCGCGGCGGAGGCACTGGCCGGCGATGCGGTCTGGCGCGGGCCGGCGGGGCGCGCGGCGGCGGAGCTGCTCGACGACCTGACCCGGCATGCGGGGGAGGTCGAGCCGCTGGAACCGGCGGAACTGCCCGGCCTGCTCGCCGGCTTCATGGACGAGGTCGCCGTGCGCCCGCCCTATGGCGGCCATCCCCGCCTCGCCATTTACGGCCTGCTGGAAGCGCGCCTGCAACGCGCCGACCTGATGATATTGGGCGGCCTCAACGAGGGGACGTGGCCCGCGACGCCCGCGCCCGACCCGTGGCTGGCGCCCAAGCTGCGTGGCGAACTGGGGCTGCCGGGGCTTGAACGGCGCATCGGCCTTGCCGCGCATGATCTGGTGCAGGCGATGGGCGCGCCGCAGGTGCTGGTGACGCGGGCGCGGCGCGACATGTCGGCGCCGACCGTCGCCTCGCGGCTGTGGCTGCGCTTGCAGGCGATGACCGGCGGCGTGCCGCGCCAGCCGGCGCTGGCGGGATGGGCGACGGCGATAGACCGGCCCGCCGTGGTGACGCCGGCCGAGCGCCCTGCGCCAGCGCCGCCCGCTGCCCTGCGGCCAAGGCGGATTTCCGTGACCGCCGTCGACCGGCTGCGCGCCGACCCCTATGCCTTCTATGCCGGTGCGATGCTGGGGCTGCGCCGCCCCGATCGTGTCGATGCCGACCCTTCGGCGGCCGAGCGCGGCAATGAAGTGCACGACATATTGGAGGCATGGATCGCCCATGACGACGGCGATCCCGATGCGCTGGTGGCGCGCGCCGAGGCGATGATTGCGGGATGGAGCGAGCATCCCCTGCTGCGCCGCCTGTGGGGGCCGCGTGTGCTGCGCGCCGCGCAATGGGCGGCCGAGGCGCTGGCCGGGGACCGCGCCGGGGGCTGGACCCCGGCGGCATGGGAAGCGCGTGGCGAGGCGGAGCTTGGCGGCATCATGCTCAACGGCCGTGCCGACCGCATCGACCGGCGCGGCGGTGAACTGGCGATCATCGACTATAAGACCGGGCGCGCGCCGACCCACCGGCAGGTCGCGGCGGGCTTCGCGCTGCAGCTCGGCCTGCTCGGCTGGCTGGCGCGCGGGGGGGCGATGGCGGACGTCGCGGGCGAGGACGCGACGCGCTTTGAATATTGGCGGCTGTCGGGTGGCCTCAAGACGCCCGGCGAGCGCAAGGACCCGCGCCTGTTCAGCCGCAAGATGAACCCGGCGCTGGAGGATCTGGCGACGTTCGCGGCGGGCCATTTCGTGGCGGCGGTGGAGGAATATCTGCTCGGCGACCAGCCCTTCGTCGCCAAGCTGCATCCCGAATATGCGGTCGGCGACGATTTCGACCATCTCGCCCGCGTCGACGAATGGCTGGGGCGCGGCCGTGGCTGAGGCGCGCAACCTCAAGCGGCTGACCAGCGACCAGGCGGCGGCCGCCGATCCGCTGGCCCATGCCTGGGTGTCGGCGTCGGCGGGCACCGGCAAGACGCAGGTGCTGACCGCGCGGGTGCTGCGGCTGCTGCTCGCCGGGGCGGACCCGGCCGCGATCCTGTGCATCACCTTCACCAAGGCTGGCGCCGCCGAGATGGCCGAGCGGCTCAACGAGCGGCTGGCCCGCTGGGTGCGCTGCAAGGATGCCGACCTCGCCAGCGACCTGCACAGCATCGGCGAGGATATTTCGGAGCCGACCCGCGCGCTGGCGCGCACCCTGTTCGCGCGGGTGCTCGACGCGCCGGGCGGGCTACGCATCCAGACGATCCATGCCTTCGCCGGATCGCTGCTCGCCAGCTTCCCGGTCGAGGCCGGGGTGACGCCGGGCTTCACGACGCTCGACGAGCGTTCGACGGCGGCCTTGCGCGACCGGGTTCTGGCCGATGCGGTGGTCGCGGCGGAGCGCGACGGCGATGCCGGTCTGATCGCCGACCTTGAGGCACTTGGCGTGCGCATGGGCGAGGGCGGGGCGACCGACCTGATCGGCAGGCTGATGGCGGACGGCGCGGTGCTCGACGCCTTCACCAGCCGCGAATCGATCGCGCCCCGGCTGAAGCGCTTTCTGGATGTGCCGGCCGAAGGCGTGGAGGAGGCACTGGCCCACGCCTGCGGAGAGGCGTTCGACCGTGCGCCGCTGCTGGCCATCGCCGAGGCCAATCATGCCTGGAACACGAAGTCGGGCCGCGATTTCTGCGAGACCATCGGCAACTGGTTGGCGTTGCCGCCGACGGCACGCGCCGCCCAGCTCGACACGCTGCTCGGCGTCGTCTGCACCGGCAAGGGCGATCCGCGCGCCGTGCAGGCGGGGCAGGCCAAGGCCGATCCCGATTATGGCGCGCATTGCGACCGGCTGCGCGAGATGCTGCTCGGCCTCATCGACCTGCGCGAGCGGGCGGCGGTGGCGGAGCGGCTGGCCGGGGCGCTGCGCGTCGGCTGGACGCTGGGGCTGCGCTATCGCGAGGAGAAGCGCCGGCTGGGGGCGGTCGATTATGACGACATGATCGCCCATGCCGCCCGCCTGCTCGACACCGAGGGGATGGGCGCCTGGGTGCGCTACAAACTCGACCAGCGCATCGACCATATATTGGTCGACGAGGCGCAGGACACCAACCAGCGGCAATGGACGATCGCCCGGCGCCTGACCGAGGAATATTTCGCGGCCGAGAATCGCCCGCCCGACCGCCGCACGCTGTTCGCGGTCGGCGATTTCAAGCAGGCGATCTTCAGCTTCCAGGGCACCGACCCGGTCGAGTTCCGCAGCGCCCAGAGCTTCTTCCACGACGCCGCGCGGCGGGTGCGCGATTCGCTCAGTGCCATCGACCTCGCCACCTCCTTCCGCTCGACCGGCGCGGTGCTGGAGGTGGTCGACGGGGTGCTCGCCAATCTGGGGCATGAGGCGCTGGGCCTCGACGCGCCGATCCCGCGCCACAACCCCCACCGCGCCACCGAGCCGGGCGACGTCCTGCTGCTGCCGCCGGTTTTCCTCGACGACAGCGACGATGGCGGTCCGGCGGGGGAGGAGGACTGGCTGGCCGACGCCGACCGGCTGTGGGCCGAGCGGCTGGCCAGCCAGATCGGCCGCTGGCTGTCGGATGCCGAGCCGATGATCCTCGCGGCGCGCGGGCGGCGCCTGCAACCCGAGGACATATTGATCCTCGTCCGCTCGCGCGGGGAGTTCACGCGGCTGCTGGTGGCGCGGTCGCACGCGGCGGGCGTGCCGGTCAGCGGTGTCGACCGGCTGCGGCTGACCCAGCCGCTGGCGGTGCGCGACCTGCTCGCGCTGGTGCGGTTCGCGTTGCAGCCGGAGGACGACCTGACGCTGGCGACGCTGCTCGTCTCGCCTTTTCTCGGCTGGAGCCAGGCGGCGCTGTTCGACCTCGCCCATGGCCGCAAGGCCAGCCTCTGGTCGCGCCTGCGCGACGGCGCGGGGGAGCAGGAGAAGGCGGCGGCGGCGTGGCTGGGCGCGGTGCTCAACCTTGCCGATTTCGTCGCGCCCTATGAGTTCCTCGAAACCATCCTGTCGGGACCGCTGGGTGGGCGGGCGCTGCTGCTCGCGCGGCTGGGCGAGGAAGCGCGCGACCCGATCGACGAGCTGCTCAACGCCGCGTTGCAGTTCGAATCGGCCAATGTGCCGTCCTTGCAGGCCTTCCTCGACTGGATCGAGCGCGACGATGTCGATGTGAAGCGCGACCCGTCGCAGCCGCGCGATGCCGTGCGGATCATGACGGTGCATGGCGCCAAGGGCTTGCAGGCGCCGTTCGTCATTCTGGCGGACGCGACGCGCAACCCGGAGAATAATCGGCCCAACGGCGTCTCGGTGGCGCTGGCCGAGGGCGAGGCGGAGATTTTCCTGCCGCTCGGCCAGAGTGAGGCGCGCGGGCCTTTGGCCGAGGCATGGGCGGCGCAGACCCGGCGGGCGCGGGAGGAGCATTGGCGGCTGATGTATGTCGCGCTCACCCGCGCCGAGGATGTGCTGGTGGTGGGCGGCGCCCTCGGCAACCGGACACGGGGCATCGTGCCGCCCGAAAGCTGGCATGCGCGGGTGGGGACGGCGCTGGAGACGCTCGGCGCGGAGGCGGAGGATGATCCGTACTGGCCGGGCATCGTCCGATTCGCGCGCGGCGGCGCGGCGCGGCGGGTGCGCGAGAGCCGCCGCATCCAGATCCGCCATGCCCTGCCGCCCGCCCTGCTGATGCCGCCGCCGGAGGAGCCGGTGCCGCCGCGCCCGCTGGCGCCGTCCGCGCTCGGCGTCGACGATGTCAGCGCGCCGCCCTTCGGCCCCGGCGCGGCCGATGCCGCCCGGCGCGGCGTGCTGCTCCATGCCCTGTTCGAGCGGCTTCCCATGCAGCCGCCGGCCGCGCGCCGATCCGTGGCGGCGCAATGGCTCGACAAGCCCGGCCGTGCCGCCGATGCCGCCGAGCGCGACGCCCTGATCGACGAGGCGCTGGCCGTGATGGAGGCGCCCGACTATGCCGCCTTCTTTGCGTCCGCCGCACTGGCCGAAGCGCCGATCGCCGCGACGGTCGAGGGGCGCGTGGTGCATGGCACGGTGGATCGGCTGCTGGTCGAGGCGGATCGCGTGCGGCTGGTCGACTTCAAGACCGGCGCGCGCGTGCCGGACAGCATCGAGGCCGCGCCGCTCTATCACCTGCGCCAGATGGCCGCCTATGCCGCCGCGCTGGAGAAGGTGTTTCCGGGGCGACAGGTGGAGGCCGCGCTGCTCTATACCGCCGGCCCGCGCCTGCTGATCCTGCCCCCGGCGCTGGTCTCGGCGCACAAGCCGGGCTTGGCATCGGCGGAGCAAAGCTTGCGCGGCGCGAGTTGAGACGGGCGCCGCGCGCGCCTACATGGATTGCACAGCAAGGAGTACATCATGGCCACCAAGAAAGTCACCGACGGCAGTTTCCACAGCGACGTGCTCAGCGCCGGCAAGCCCGTGCTGGTCGACTTCTGGGCGGAATGGTGCGGCCCGTGCCGGATGATCGGCCCGGCGCTGGAGGAGATTTCCGACGAGCTCGGCGACAAGGTGGAGATCGTCAAGATCAACATCGACGAGAATCCCGAGGCCCCGGCGCGCTATGGCGTGCGCGGCATTCCGACCATGCTGATCTTCAAGAATGGCAGCGTGGCGGCGACGAAGGTCGGTGCGGCGCCCAAGAGCCAGCTCAAGTCCTGGATCGAAAGCGAGATTTGAGGTGAAGCCTCCCCGCCTTCCTGCTTCGGTTGGGAGGCGGGATTATCTGGTCTTCGGGTCCTCCCGGTCCTCACTTCCCTTCCTTTCCCTTCCCTACGCCCCCACCTCCGTTCGTCCTGAGCCTGTCGAAGGACGACAGCACTGCTTCCGTGACCGCATAAGAGCGAACCCGCGTGACCTCCTGCGCGGGCATCCTTCGACAGGCTCAGGACGAACGGAGGTGGGAAGGGGGAGGCGAGTGGAGTGGAGTTGAGTCGAGTTTAGTTTAGGGGCCTTTCCCTCAACTCCGATAATCGGCGTTGATGCTGATATAGCCGTGCGTCAGGTCGCAGGTCCACACCGTCGCGCGGCCTTCA
>CAZACH010000087.1:0-8255 GCA_964483275.1 uncultured Sphingomonadaceae bacterium
GCGGCTTGATGCCGGCTTCGCGGTCCAGCACGTTCAGCCCTTCCCGCGTCGCTCCGCCGGGGCTTGCGACCTGATCGGCCAGCGCGGCCGGCGCATGGTCCGACGCCACGGCGAATTGCGCTGACCCCTCGACGGTGCCGAGCGCGAGGCGGGCCGCCATATCGGCCGGAATCCCGAGCGCAACCCCCGCCTCGGTCAGCGCATCGACGAAGCGGAACAGGAAGGCGGGGCCACAGCCCGACAGCGCCGTCCCGGCGTCGAACAGGCCCTCGTCAGGCAAGCGCTCGACCGATCCGGCGGCGCCGGCCAGCGCCGCGCCGACCCCGGCCGCGCGATCGTCGTCGGCATGGAGCAGCGTCTGGCTGCGCCCCACCGCCGCCGCCAGATTGGGCATCAACCGCGCAATGCCGGCGACATCGGGGAACCGCCCGCGCAGCGTCGGGATATCGACCCCGGCGAGGATCGAAACCAGCACCGTATCCGCCCCGGCATGGGCGGCCACGGTTGGAATGACCGCGTCGAGAAGCTGCGGCTTGACCGCCAGCACCAGCGTGCGCGGCGGCGCGGCGTCGGCCGGAACACTCGCGACCCGCCGCACGCCGGGCACCACCGCCGGCCCATCGACCGGGTCGATCACCAGAACGTCGCCGGCCGGCAATCCCGCCGCCAGCCACGCGCGGAGCAGCGCCCCGCCCATATTGCCGCATCCGACGAGCCAGAGCGGGCCGAGTTGGGCGAGGCCGCTCATGCCTCCCCGGAGGTTTCGACGATGGCCGCGGCCAGCGCTTCCTGCGGCGTCTTGTCGGCCCACAGCACGAACTGGAAGACCGGGAAGAAGCGGTCGCATTCGTCCAGCGCCGCCTCGACCAGCGTTTCGGCCTGATGGAGGCTGAGGCTGCCCTCCCCGTCCGCGTCGAGCAGCGCGGCGTGGCGATAGAGCAGGCGGCCGTCGGACGACCACATGTCGAAATGGCCGATCCACAATTGTTCGTTGATGAGGCCCAGCGCTTCATAGATCGCCGCGCGCTTGGCGGCCGGCACGCGCAGGTCGGGCAGCGCGAGGAATTGCAGGACGCGATCCTCGTCCCGCCACATGCCGCGCAGCTCGTAATTGGTCCACGCGCCCTGAACGGTGGCGATGACCTCTTCCTCGCCGTCGCGCTCAAATGCCCAGCCATGGGCATCGAAATAATGGGACAGCATGTCGATCGGCGTCGACTGGTTGGAGTGCCAGTCAGAATTGCGAGCCATCATAGCCCAAAAATCCCCTTAAATGGGCTCGCCACGATCATGCGGATTTCGGGCCATGTTGCAAGCGCTCTCTGGGTCGTATCGCCAAGGAATCTGTGGATAATCCGTCAGGCCGCCGGGGGCGTGCCGCCCGCGTCCAGCGCGTCGAGGCGGGCCTTCAGCGCCTCCACCTCGTCACGCGCGGCGGCGGCCATGGCCTTCACCGCCTCGAACTCGTCGCGGCTGACGGCATCGGCGCCGCCGACGAATTCGCGGAAACGCTCGCGCAACTGGGCTTCGGCCTCGCGCCCCATGCCGGCAAAGGTGCCGGCGGCACCGTTCACCACCTTGGCGAAATCCTCGAAGAAGCGATTTTGAGACTGCATGGCGAAACCTGTCCGTTACAATTTATATTCAACGCTCGGTGCCGTCCGTTGCTCCGCGTCGGGATTGAGGCGGTCGATCTGCCAGTTGAGCATGGCGGCAAAGCACAACCATGCCAGATAGGGAAGCAACAGCACCGCCGCAACCGGCCGGATTTTGGCGAAGGCGATGACCGTGCCGACGACCAGCGCGATCAGCAGCAGGATCAGCCAGAACGCCGCCGTCACCTGATGGCCCGCGAAGAACAGCGGCGACCATGCATAGTTGAGCAGCAGCTGGGCGACGAACAGCCCCAGCGCCAGCCCCCGCCCCTCGGCCCCGCGCGCGAACCAGATGATCGCGACCGCGATGCCGAGCAGCACATAGAGGATCGGCCAGACGATGCCGAACACGGCGGCCGGTGGCATGATCGCCGGCTTGTCCAGGCCGGCGAACCATGGATTGCCATAGCCGGAATTGGACAGCGTGCCCGACAAGGTGCCGAGCAGCAGCACCAGCGGAACCGTGACCACCGCCACCCGCAGAAAGGACGCACGCAACTGACCCTTGGACGCTAATTCCCTCATCGCTTCAAACCCCCGTTCAGCCTATGGCCTTCCCCTGACCATAGGAGGATACCGGCCGCTTCGCCGGACGGGCGGAGCGGGTCGGTATCCAGGCTGTTCCATAAAGGTGCCGGTCCAGGCGGATAATGCCTGGCCCAGGCGGGAGGCAAGTCCGGGACCGGGGACGCCCGGCCCGCGACATTGCCATTGACTGCGATGCGATGCGATGCGGCGGCGGCGGCAGGACGGGGTCATCAGCATGCCGCCCGCCCCTCAGCCCTGCGCCGCCGCGCCGGAGGCGCCTGCCCGCGTCGCGCCGATCAGGAACTCGATATTGCCTTCCGGCCCGGTGATCGGGCTGGGGATCGTGTCGGCCACCGTCCAGCCGATGGCGGTCAGCCAGGCGGCGACCTCGCCGCAGACCCGCGCATGAACGGCGGGATCGCGGACGACGCCGTTCTTGCCGACCTCCTCCCGCCCCGCCTCGAACTGCGGCTTGATCAGCGCCACCAGCCGGGCGCCGGGCCGCGCGAAGCCGAGCGGCGCTTCCAGCACCTTGGCCAGCGAGATGAAGCTGGCGTCGCACACCACGACATCGACCGGCTCGCCGATTTCCGCCGCCGTGAGGTGCCGCGCGTTGGTTTTTTCCAGCACCACGACGCGCGGGTCCTGCCGCAGCTTCCAGGCGAGCTGGTTGGTGCCGGAATCGACCGCATAGACGCGGGCCGCGCCCCGGCTGAGCAGCACATCGGTGAAGCCGCCAGTCGACGATCCGATGTCGAGCGCCGTCGCGCCTTCCACGCTCCAGCCGAAATGACAGAGGCCGTGGTCCAGCTTAAGCCCGCCGCGCGACACCCAGGGATGGTCGCGCCCGCGCACCTCAAGCGCCGCATCGGGCGCCAGCGACTGGCCCGCCTTGTCGATGCGACGATCGCCGACGAACACCAGACCCGCCAGAATCAGCGCCTGCGCACGCGCGCGGCTTTCCGCGAGGCCGCGGTCGAGAAGAAGCTGATCGGCGCGCGCCTTCGACGTCATGGCGTCACCATAGCAGCCGTTTCGCCGGATCGGGACTCGATTCCGCGTCGCGGCGAAATCGGCGGCGGCGGAGCGGCGCTCATTTGTCGAGCGTGAGCGTCCGCCCCACCGACTGGCCGCCATCGACGACGATCGTCTGGCCGGTGACGAATCGGGCGGCATCGCTGGCGAGGAAGCTGATGACCGAGGCGATCTCGTCGCACTCGGCGAAGCGGCCGCTGGGCAGCTTGCGGGAAATCGCGGCCATGGTCGCGGGCGTCATCGAGTTTTCCAGCGCCTCCGACCGGGTGCTGCCGGGCGCCACCGCATTGGCGGTGATGCCGTCCCGCACCAGTTCGAGCGCGAGCCCCCGGACCAGCGTCTCCATCGCGCCCTTGGCGACGCCATAGGCGACGAGATGGTCCGACATGAAATGCCGCGCGGCCAGCGACGAGGTGACGATGACCCGCCCGGCCGGGCTTTCGCGCAGGTGCGGGATCGCCGCGCGCGCCAGCCAGAAGGCCGTGCTCGGCCCGACCGCCAGCGAACGCGCCCAATCTTCGTCGCTGGTCTTCTCGATCAGCGCATGGGGGACATAGGCCGCATTGTGGATAAGGATGTCCAGCCGCCCCCAGAGTTCGACGGCGCGTTCGACCGATCGCACCGCAGTCTCCGGCGTTCCCAGATCAACGGCCAGGGCTTCCGCGATTCCGCCGGCATCGACGATGGCGCGGGCGGCGGCATCGGCGGCGTCCTTGCCACGGCTGGCGACCAGCACCCGGGCGCCGGCGGCCGCGAGCATCGCCGCCGTCGCGCGGCCGATGCCCTTGCCGCCGCCGGTGACGATGGCGACGCGGCCCGACAGATCATGCAGTTCTTCAGCCAAGGCGTTCCCTCTCCTGCCGGCGTCCCATTGCGGTCGGCGCTAGCGGATCGCAGGCGCAATGGGCAAGCGCACCGGCCCGGCGGGGGTAGGTATTCGGCGCGCAAGGCTTTAGGGGAAGCGGCATGACAAGCATTCACATCATCGGCGGCGGCCTCGCCGGGTCGGAGGCCGCCTGGCAAGTGGCGCGGCGCGGTATTCCGGTCGTCCTCCACGAAATGCGCGGCGTCGACACCACCCCGGCGCATCGCACCGACGGGCTGGCCGAACTGGTCTGCTCCAACAGCTTCCGCTCGGACGAGGCGGACAAGAGCGCCATCGGCCTGCTGCACGAGGAGATGCGCAAGCTCGGCTCGCTGATCATGACCATGGCGGACCGGCATCGCGTGCCCGCCGGCGCGGCGCTGGCGATGGACCGCGACCTGTTTTCCGAAGACGTCACCCGCGCCATCGCAGAGCATCCGCTGATCGACGTGCGCCGCGAGCGCATCGACGGCCTGCCGCCCGCCGAATGGGGGCCGACGATCATCGCCACCGGCCCGCTCACCGCCGCGCCGCTGGCCGAGGCGATCCGCGCCGAGACGGGTGAGGACGCGCTCGCCTTCTTCGACGCGATCGCGCCCGTCATCCATCGCGACAGCATCGACTTCGACATCGCCTGGTTCCAGAGCCGCTGGAACAAGGGCGACGGCAAGGACTATATCAACTGCCCGCTCGACAAGACGCAATATGAGGCGTTCGTCGCGGCGCTGGTCGCCGGCGAGAAGACCGACTTCAAGGAGTGGGAGAAGAACACCCCCTATTTCGAAGGGTGCATGCCGGTCGAGGTAATGGCCGAGCGCGGGCCGGAAACGCTGCGCTATGGCCCGATGAAGCCCATCGGCCTCGACGATCCGCGCACCGGCCGCTGGCCCTATGCGGTCGTCCAGCTTCGGCAGGACAATGCGCTGGGCACGCTGTGGAACATGGTCGGCTTCCAGACCAAGCTGCGCCATGCCGAGCAGGTCCGCGTCTTCCGCACCATTCCGGGGCTGGAAAAGGCCGAGTTCGCGCGGTTGGGCGGCATGCACCGCAACACCTTCCTCAACAGCCCCCGGCTGCTGGACGGCACGCTGCGGCTGAAGTCGCGCCCGACCCTGCGCTTCGCAGGGCAGATGACGGGGTGCGAGGGCTATGTGGAATCGGCGGCGCTCGGCCTGCTCGCCGGCCTGTTCGCGTCGGACGAGGCCGCCGGCCGCACGCCCGGCCCGCCGCCCGCCACGACGGCGATCGGCGCGTTGCTGGTCCACGTCACCGGCGGCGCCGATGCGGAGGTGTTCCAGCCCATGAACGTCAATTTCGGCCTGTTCCCGCCGATGGACGAGCGGGTCCGCAAGGCCGACCGCAAGCTCGCCTATGCCAATCGGGCGCGGGCCGACCTGACGCGCTGGCTGGGCGAGGTCGACGCTTCGCTCGCCGCCTGACGACATAAAGTTCGCGCACTGCCCCCCGGCGGGGACAGGATCGGCTTTCGAATGCGATTAAAAGGATAGCAGACCCACTGAGGCGGCAGACTGAACATCTGCCGTCTTTTTTCGTGGCGGATGCGGCACAGCACGATCAAATGAGCGATTTGGCGCACGACTCGCGGTGATTCCGGGCATTTTTGATCTTGCATCGTGAGTCGCGGACTCTAGAATCGCCCCAAATTGGTACAGGTGAGGAACTGGCCGCCGGGGCGAAAAGGGGAGCGCACATGATCGCGAAGCATATCTCTGTCGGGGCGACCCTGGCTGCGGCGACGCTGCTCGCCGCCTGCGCGTCCAAGCCGCCGGCGACGCCCACGATCGCGACGCCCGTTGCCCCGCCGCCCACGCCGCGCCCCGTCCCGCCCGCCGGCGCCGCCGCCAGCCTGGTGATCCCGCCGGTCGGCGCGGACGGCCATTATATCACGATCAACAATGGCCTGACGGCGGAGCAGACGATGTGGCACGTCCGCTCGGCCTATAATGTCGCGGCGCTCAACTGCGTCGGGGCCGAAGGCGCGAACATCGTGGCGGCGTATAACCATCTGCTCCACAAGCAGGAGAAACCGCTGAAGGCCGCCTATACCGCCAGCCGCAAGGCGCATTCCAGCGCGACCGCTTTCGATTCACACGTCACGCGCGTTTACAACTTCTTCTCCCAACCCTCTGTGAAGTCGGAATTTTGCCGGATCGCGCAAAGCAGCATCGCCGAAGCCAACACGACAAGCGACTTCCGGCAGTTCGCGATCAGCGCCCTCCCCCGGCTGGAAGCGCCATTCCTCGATTTCTATCGGCGCTATGACGAATATCGCCGCGACCTGGCTGCCTGGACGGCAGGCCAGGCGACCGGCGCCAGGCAGGTGCAGACGGCGGCAGCGGCGGCCCCGAGCCGGGCGCCAGCTCCGGCAGCGCCCGCGGCGGTCGTCACGGCGGCGGCCTGGCACGTCCAGCTCGGCGCCTATAGTTCGGAGCAGGGCGCGCGCTCGTCGTGGAGCGAGATGCGCGCCAAGGTGTCCGCGCTTGCGGCGCTTCAGCCGAAATATGAAAAGGTGCCGGCCAAGAGCCTCGTCCGCCTGCAGGCCGGGCCGGTGGCGGACAAGGCGACCGCCAACAGCCTGTGCGCCGCCGCGATCGCCGCTGGCCAGAATTGCCTGCCCGTCGCGCCGACGTCCTGAAAATCGGGGAAATCTGGTAGCAGCGGGCAGACTTGAACTGCCGACCTCCGGGTTATGAATCCGGCGCTCTCACCAACTGAGCTACGCTGCCACATCGCGACGGTGGATTACGCCACCGACAGGCGGGGCGCTATAGGGCGCGCTTTTCAGAGGGTCAACTGGCGCAATGCGTCTTGTCGCGCTATCGCACGGCGCGAATCTCAATGCGGAGGGGAAGAAGTGCAGCGATTCGATGTTCTGATCGTCGGCGGCGGCCATGCCGGGGCCCAGGCCGCAATTGCCTTGCGCCAGGGCGGTTTCGAAGGAAGCGTCGCCATCGTCGGCGACGAGCCTGAGCTGCCCTATGAGCGCCCGCCGCTTTCCAAGGAATATCTGTCCCGCGAAAAGACCTTCGAGCGCATCCTCATCCGTCCCGAGAAATTCTGGACCGAGCGCCATGTCGAGATGCTGCTCGGCCAGTCCGTCACCACCGTCGATCCGGCCGCGCACAGCGTCACGCTCGGCGACGGCCGCAGCATCGGCTATGGCAGCCTGATCTGGGCGGCCGGCGGCAACCCGCGCCGCCTGTCGTGCAGCGGCGCCACGCTTCAGGGCGTCCACGCCGTCCGCACCCGCGCCGATGTCGACCGGCTGATGGTCGAGCTTGAGAACAGCGAGAACATCGCCGTCGTCGGCGGCGGCTATATCGGGCTGGAAGCCGCCGCCGTGCTGACCAAGTTCGGCAAGAAGGTGGTGCTGCTGGAGGCCCTCCCCCGCGTCCTCGCCCGTGTCGCCGGCGAAGCGCTGTCCCGCTTCTATGAGAATGAGCATCGCGCCCACGGCGTCGACGTCCGCCTCGAACAGCGGATTGACTGCCTTGAGGGCGAGAATGGCCGCGTCACCGGCGTGCGTTTCGTCGACGGCAGCGTCGTTCCCGCCGGGATCGTCATCGTCGGCATCGGCATCGAGCCCGCCATCGGGCCGCTGCGCGACGCCGGCGCCGCCTGCTCCAACGGCGTCGAGGTCGACGAATATTGCCGCACCAGCCTGCCCGACATCTATGCGGTCGGCGACTGCGCGCTCCACACCAACGCCTTCGCCGACGGCGCCCGCATCCGGCTGGAGTCGGTCCAGAACGCCAACGACCAGGCGACCACCGCCGCCAAGGCGATCATGGGCAAGCCGGAAGCCTATCATGCCGTGCCATGGTTCTGGTCGAACCAATATGACCTGAAGCTCCAGACGGTCGGCCTGTCGATCGGCCATGACGCGACGGTGCTGCGCGGCGACCCGGAGTCGCGCTCCTTCTCGGTCATCTATCTGAAGGGCGGCAAGGTGCTGGCGCTCGACTGCGTCAATGCCGTCAAGGATTATGTCCAGGGCCGCGCGCTGGTCATCAACGGCGCAAGCCCCGACCCCGTCCGCCTCGCCGATCCCGCGACCCCGCTGAAGGAGTTGGCTGTCCCGGCATAGCGATCGCCGGGTTACGGGAACCGCGCCTCGCGCCTGTCGTTGGAGCGGCAGGCAATGAAGGCTG
>CAZACH010000088.1:0-8243 GCA_964483275.1 uncultured Sphingomonadaceae bacterium
TCGCAACACGCGCGCGGGGTCGCGCCGAAACATTCACGCGCATTACGATCTCGGGAACGACTTCTACGCCGCCTGGCTCGACCCGTCGCTGACCTATTCCAGCGCCGTCTTCGCCGATCCCGAGGATGCCGGCGAAGCGCTGGAAGCCGCGCAGCATCGCAAGATCGGGCTGCTGCTCGACCGGCTGGCGCTCAAGCCCGGCGACCGCCTGCTCGAAATCGGCTGCGGCTGGGGCGCGCTCGCCGAGATCGCGGCGCGCGACTATGGCGTCCACGTCACCGGCATCACGCTGTCGGAGGAGCAGGCGGATTTCGCGCGGCGGCGGCTGGCCGATGCCGGCCTTGCCGACCGGGCGGACATCCGCATCCTCGATTATCGCGACGTCGACGAATGCTTCGACGCCATCGTCAGCGTCGAGATGGTCGAGGCGGTGGGCGAGCGTTACTGGCCCGGCTTCATGGACAGCCTGGCGCGTGCCCTGCGACCCGGCGGTCGCGCGGCGCTCCAGCTCATCTCGATGGATGATGCGATCTTCGAGGGCTATCGCCGGAACGCGGACTTCATCCAGGCCTATATCTTCCCCGGCGGCCTGCTGATCTCCGAAAGCCGGTTCGCGGCGCTGGCGGCGGCGGCTGGCTTGCGCTGGCAGGACCGCCGTGGTTTCGGCGCCCATTATGCCGAGACGCTGCGGCGCTGGCGGATCGCCTTCGACGAGGCCGTCGCCGCCGGGCGGTTCGACGGCGAGTTCGACCAGCGCTTCATCCGGTTGTGGCGCTATTATCTGATGTATTGCGAGGGCGGCTTTCGCGGCCACGGCATTGATGTCGCGCAGGTCACGCTGGTCCGCGAATAAGGCGGATCAGCCCTTGATCCACCAGCGCAGCAGGTAGGACACCGCGCCCAGCGCGGCGACGCTGGCCGCCCAGATCAGGATGAACCAGCCCAGTTGGCGGGCGCGGATCAATGGTAGCCGTCCTCCCCCACCTTGCCGCGGAACACCCAATAGGCCCAGCCGGTATAGATCAGGATGATGGGGATCAGGATTCCGGCGCCGATCAGCATGAAGACCTGGCTTTCCGGCGGCGCGGCGGCGTCCCAGATGCTGACCCGGCCGGGGATCACGTCAGGCCAGATCGACACGGCAAGGCCGGCCAGTGACAGGGCGAACAGCAGCAGGGTCCAGCCGAAGGTCGCGGCATCCGGGCCATGGCTGGTCGAGCGCCACAGGAACAGCCCGGCGCCGACGATCAGCAGCGGCATCGGCAGGGTGACGAGCAGGCCGGGCCAGACGAACCAGCGCTGATAATATTGCCCCTCCAGGAAGGGCGTCGCCAGGCTGACCGCGCCGATCGCGATGATGAAGGCCGGCACCAGCCAGCGCGCGAAGCGCCGCGCCTCGGCCTGCAACTGGCCCTCCGTCTTCCAGATCAGCCAGCCGCAGCCGAGCAGCGCATAGCCGATCAGCAGGCTGACGCCGGTGAGCAGGCTGAACGGCGTCAGCCAGTCCCACCAGCCGCCGGCATAGGCGCGCCCTTCCACCGCGATGCCTTGCAGCAGCGCGCCGAGCGTGATGCCCTGGGCGAGGGTGGCGATCACCGATCCGGCGCAGAAGGCGAAATCCCAGGTCGCGCGGTGGCCGGGGTCGCGCCAGCGGAACTCGAACGCCACGCCGCGAAAGACGAGGCCGAGCAGCATGGCGATCAGCGGCGCATACAGGGCGGGCAGGATGATCGCATAGGCCAGCGGAAAGGCCGCCATCAGCCCGCCGCCGCCCAGCACCAGCCAGGTCTCGTTGCCGTCCCACACCGGCGCGATCGTGTTCATCGCCATGTCGCGCTCCGGCCCGACGCGGAAGGCCGGGAACAGGATGCCGATGCCAAGGTCGAAGCCGTCCATCACGACATAGGCGGCGACCGCGAAGGAGATCAGCATCGCCCAGATGACGGTGAGTTCGGTGGGGCTCATTGCGCCGTCTCCTGCCTGTCGCCGCTCAATGTCGCGGGGGCCGGGGTGATGCCCGCCGACCGGGTCGGGCCGGTGTCGGGCGCCGGCTCGGTCGGCTGCGGCGGGCGCGACAGCAGCTTGAGGATATAGAGGGTGCCCGCCCCGAACACCGCGAAATAGACGATGACGAAGGCGACCAGCGAGGTCGCGACCGCCGGGGCGGCGATCGGCGACACCGCGTCGGCGGTGCGCATCAGCCCCTGGATCAACCAGGGCTGGCGGCCGACCTCGGTCGTCACCCAGCCGGCGATCACCGCGACGAAGCCGGAAGGACCCATCAGAATGGCGAAGCGGTGGAGCAGCGGCCAGTCGTAAAGCCGCCCGCGCGCCCGCGCGACGAGGCTGAACAGGCCCAGCGCCGCCATCAGCAAGCCCAGCCCGACCATGATGCGGAACGACCAGAAGATGATCGGCACATAGGGCCAGTCCGCCCGGTCGACGGTGTCGAGCCCGTCGAGCGGGGCGTTCAGGTCATGCTTGAGGATCAGCGACGAGGCCTTGGGGATGGAGATCGCGGCCTTGACCCGCGCCTCCTCCTGATCGGGAATGCCGAACAGGATCAGCGGTGCGCCGTCGGGGTGGCTGTCATAATGCCCCTCCATCGCCATGACCTTGGCGGGCTGATGCTCCAGCGTGTTGAGGCCGTGCAGGTCGCCCGCGAAAATCTGGATCGGCGCGACGATCGCCGCCATCCACATCGCCATCGAGAACATGCGCCGCGCGCCCGGATTGGCGCGGTCGCGCAGCAGGTGCCACGCGCCGACCGCGCCGACGACCAGCGCCGTCGTCAGATAGGCGGCGATGACGGTGTGGACCAGCCGATAGGGGAAGCTGGGGTTGAAGACGATCGGCCACCAGCCATCGGCGGGCACGAACTGGCCGGCGGCGTTGATCGCATAGCCGACCGGCGTCTGCATCCAGCTGTTGACGCTCAGGATCCAGAAGGCGGAGATGAAGGTGCCGATGGCGACGGCCAGCGTCGCGGCGAAATGCAGCCCCTTGCCGACCTTCTTCATGCCGAACAGCATGACGCCGAGAAACCCGGCCTCAAGGAAGAAGGCGGTCAGCACCTCATAGGCCATCAGCGGCCCGATGATCGGCCCCGCCCGGTCCGAGAAGACCGACCAGTTGGTGCCGAACTGATAGGACATGACGATGCCCGACACGACGCCCATGCCGAAGGCGATGGCGAAGATCTTCAGCCAATAGCGGAACAGGATGAGGTAGGTGTCGTCCCGCGTCTTCAGCCACAGCCCCTCAAGCACCGCCAGATAGCTGGCGAGGCCGATCGAGAAGGCCGGGAAAATGAAATGGAAGCTGATGGTGAAGGCGAACTGGATACGCGCCAGCAGCAATGCGATTTCGGCGTCGGCCATTACTGGCACCTTGTTACCGCGTCGCCGCTTTGGCGACGGACCGGCGGAACCTTAGGCCCGCGGGGCGGCAAAGGCCAGTGCGGTGGCGCCAAGCTCGGTTGCGCCGGGCGCAATCATGGCCGATGGCACGCGGATCGAGGGGGTGGTGTCCCCCACATCCGTTCGTCCTGAGCCTGTCGAAGGACGCTGGCACGGTTGCCGTGCATCGCGGCCCGAACGAGGCGCAAAGGCTGGTGCAGTCGTCGTTGACCTTCGGTCGCCTGCGGCCCGACAGGCTCAGGACGAACGGAGGGGGGGCTGATGGGCCAAGCTGATCGCGGGGAAAGGTCGCCGTCAAGGTCCAGCGCGACGAAGGCAAACGCCTCCGTCCCCCGGCATGGGGAGCGAAGGCGCCTAGCCCTCACACGTCGAGATTGGCGACCGACAGCGCGTTGTCCTGGATGAACTCGCGGCGTGGCTCGACCACGTCGCCCATCAGCTTGGTGAAGATCTCGTCGGCCATGTCGGCCTGCGCGATCTCCACCCGCAGCAGGGTGCGCGCCTGCGGGTCGAGCGTGGTTTCCCACAATTGCTCGGCGTTCATCTCGCCCAGCCCCTTGTAGCGTTGCAGCGACAGGCCCTTGCGGCCGGCCTCCAGCACCGCGTCGAGCAGATCGGACGGGCGGCGGATGACGCGGCCGGCGGCGGGCGCGGCAAGGGGCGCTTCGGCGTCGTCGCCGTCGGCGTCCGGCTCTGGCCGTGCCTGCGCGCTTTTCACCAGGCGGCCGGCTTCGGCATAGGCATCCTTCTCCTCAAGCGCCAGCATGTGGAGCTTGCGCGCCTCGGCGGACGAGAGGAAGGCGGCGTCGATGACATAATGGTCGGTGACGCCCCGGTTGAGCTGGCTGAGATGGACCGATCCGTCGTCCGTCGATTCGACGTTCCAGCGGCCCTCCTTCTCGCCGACGCCCAGCCATCGGCCGACGCCTGCCGCCGCCTGCTGGCGTTGCTCCGCCGACAGGTCGGGATCGAGCACGCCGCCGAGCGCCAGCGCCTCGATGATGTCGTGGTTATAGCGGCGCGGAACGAAGCCCATCAGCATGCGGAAGCGGCGGGCATGGCCGACCAGCGCCTTGAGGTCCTCGCCCGCCCGCGCGCCGCCCGGCGCTTCGAGCACGAGGCCGGCCAGCCCCGCCTCGATCAGGTAATCGTCGCGGGCATTGTCGTCCTTGAGATACACTTCCGACCGGCCGCGCGACACTTTGTAGAGCGGCGGCTGGGCGATGTAGAGGTGCCCGGCGCGGATGATCTCCGGCATCTGGCGATAGAAGAAGGTCAGCAGCAGCGTGCGGATATGCGCGCCGTCGACGTCGGCGTCCGTCATGATGACGATCTTGTGATAGCGCAGCTTCTCGAGGTTGAAGTCGTCGCGGCCGATGCCGGTGCCCAATGCCTGGATGATCGTGCCGATCTCGCGGCTGGACAGCATCCGGTCGAAGCGCGCCCGCTCGACGTTGAGCAGCTTGCCGCGCAACGGCAGGATCGCCTGGTAATGGCGGTCGCGGCCCTGCTTGGCGGAGCCGCCTGCCGAATCGCCCTCGACCAGGAAAAGCTCCGACTTGGCGGGGTCGCGCTCCTGGCAGTCGGCGAGCTTGCCGGGCAGGGAGGCGATGTCCATCACGCCCTTGCGCCGGGTCAGCTCGCGCGCCTTGCGGGCGGCCTCGCGCGCGGCGGCGGCGTCGATGACCTTGGAGACGATCGCCTTGGCGTGGGCGGGATTCTCCTCCAGCCACTCGGCCAGCTTGTCGGCCATCAGCGATTCGAGCGGCTGGCGCACTTCGGACGAGACCAGCTTGTCCTTGGTCTGGCTGCTGAACTTGGGGTCGGGCAGCTTGACCGAGACGATGGCGGTCAGCCCCTCGCGCATGTCGTCGCCGGTCAGGCTGACCTTTTCCTTCTTCAGCTGCCCCGACTTCTCCGCATAGCCGTTGAGCGTGCGGGTCAGCGCGGCGCGGAAGGCGGCGAGGTGGGTGCCGCCGTCGCGCTGCGCGATATTGTTGGTGAAGGGCAGGACCTGCTCATAATAGCTGTCGTTCCATTCCAGCGCGACGTCGATGGCGACATCGTCGCGCTGGCCGGCGATGACGATCGGCTCCGGCATCAGCACGGTCTTGGCGCGATCGAGATATTTCACGAAGGCCGCGATGCCGCCTTCATAGAACAGCTCGACTTCCTTCTTCTCGGCATGGCGCGCGTCGACCAGCACCAGCCGGACACCCGAATTGAGGAAGGCCAGCTCGCGATAGCGATGCTCGAGCTTCTCGAAATCGAAGTCGGTGATCTTGAACGTGTCGGCCGACGGCAGGAAGGTGACGCGCGTGCCGCGCTTGCCGTTGGACGGCCCGACCACCTTGAGCGGAGCCTCGGCATCGCCGCGCCGGAAGCGCATATAATGCTCCTCCCCGTCCCGCCAGATGGTGAGGTCGAGATAGTCGGACAGGGCGTTGACGACGCTGACGCCAACGCCGTGGAGGCCGCCCGACACCTTGTAGGCATTGCTGTCGGACGTATTCTCGAACTTCCCGCCGGCGTGGAGCTGGGTCATGATGACCTCGGCCGCCGAAACGCCTTCCTCGGCATGGATGCCGGTGGGGATGCCGCGGCCATTATCCTCGACGCTGACCGACCCGTCGGGGTTCAGCGTGATCGTCACGCGGTCGCAATGACCGGCCAGCGCCTCGTCGATGGCGTTGTCCGAAACCTCGAACACCATGTGGTGGAGGCCCGAGCCATCGTCGGTGTCGCCGATATACATGCCGGGCCGCTTGCGCACCGCATCAAGGCCCTTGAGCACCTTGATCGAGGATGCGCCATAATCGTCATTCTGGGGATTGCTTGCCATGCCAAGCATATAGCGACGCCGGACGCGGAACCCAAGCAAAAGCGACCGCCGAACGGCTTTGCGTGTCAGCTTCGCGATACCTGCCCCTCGGCGACGGCGAGCCAGCTCGTTTCGGGACCCAGCCCCGCGAACATCGCGCGCTCGGTGCCGGTCATCCACACCTGCCCGCCCTGCGCCTCCAGCCGTGAAAACAGCGCGGCGCGGCGGGTCGGGTCGAGATGGGCGGCGACCTCGTCGAGCAGCAGGATCGGCGGCCGGCCGGCGCGTGTCGCGACCAGTTCGGCATGGGCGAGGACGATGCCGAGCAGCAGCGCCTTCTGCTCGCCGGTCGACGCCTGCGCCGCCGCCATCCGCTTGTCGACATGGCTGACGGCGATGTCGCTGCGATGCGGCCCCGCCAGCGTCCGGCCCGCCGCGCTGTCGCGGGCGCGGCCGGCGCGCAGTTCATCGGCGAGGCTGGTTTCGGGCGACGCCTGCCAGCCCTCCAGCGTCAGCGCGGCGCGCGCGAACGGGCCGGCGGGCTGTTCGGCAAGCCGTGCGCCGAGCGCGTCGACGGTGCGGGCGCGGGCGTCCGCGACGGCGGCGCCATGTTCGGCAAGTCGCGCCTCCAGCGCCGTCAGCCAGGCCGGGTCGGCGCCGTCGGGACTGGCGAGCAGGCGGTTGCGCTCGCGCATCGCCGCCTCATAGCGGCTGGCGTGGACGGCGTGGTTCGGCTCCAGCGCCAGCACCAGCCGGTCGAGGAAGCGTCGCCGGCCGCTCGCCCCCTCGATGAACAGCCGGTCCATGGCGGGGGTCAGCCAGAGCAGCGACAGCCACTCGCCAAGCCCGGCGGCGGTGGCGGGCGCACCGTTGATCCGCACCTGCCGCCGCTCCGGCGCGGTGGCGGCGGTGCCGGTGCCCAGCTCGACCGGCCCGGCCCCGGCCTGCAATTCCGCCGCGATGGCGAAGCCGCCGGGGCCGCCGACCCGCGCCATGTCCGACAGCCGCGCCTGCCTGAGCCCCCGGCCGGGCGCGAGCAGCGACACGGCTTCGAGCAGGTTGGTCTTGCCCGCGCCATTCTCGCCGGTCAGCACCACCATGCCCGGCCCGGCGTCGATCCGGGCATCGGCATAGGAGCGGAAATCGGTGAGAGAGAGGCGGGAGACGGCCATGCGCGGCTTGGTATAGGGGCTGTCCGCTTCAGGCGGAAGCGGCACCGGCCCGCGCCCCCACCCGGCCACCCCTCCGGTGCCGGCGCGACAGACAGCCATCAGGCTTTTGATTGTGGTGGGAATCGTCATTGCAGGCGGTTCCATGCCCGGCGCGATGCGCTATCATGCGCGTTCCCGCTCAGGAGAGTGTCCATGCTGCGTCCCCTCATCGCCCTCGTCGCCGTTCTCGGCCTGTCCTTCCCGGCGGTGGCGGGGACGCGCGCCACCTATCGCTCGGCAAGCGGCGACCAACTCCAGATCGAGGTCGCGGACAGCGGCGAGGTCCGCGTCGGCGATCCGGCGCGTGAGGATTATGGGGTGATGAAGGGCACCGACTTCTACATGGTGTCGCGCGGCGACGGCCAATGGCATGTCGCGACGCTGGAGAATCTGGCGGCGGCCTTCGACCAACTCGTGCCCCCCATCTTCAAGGGCCTGCTCGGCGCGGCGGCGCCGAAGCCCGACAGCACGCTCGACATCACCACCAAGGGCATGCGCGAGGTCGCGGGCTTCACCGGCACGGTGTTCGAGATCAGCGGCATGGCCGACCGCACGATCGAGGCGGTGATCAGCAACGATCCCGAACTCGCGCCGCTAGGCAAGGCATTGGGCCGCTTCATGGAAGCGACCTATGTGCTGACCGCCCCGATGCTGGGCGCGGCCAGCGCCGACATGATCACCGATTCCCGCCAGCTTTTCGCGCTCGGCACCCCGCTGGAGGCGCAGGACGGGTTCAAGCTGGAAAAGTTCGAGAAGGCGGACGTCCCCGCCGCCCGCACCGCGCTGCCCGCG